>CAZZNZ010000132.1:0-2653 GCA_964655875.1 uncultured Gammaproteobacteria bacterium
AAGCTATTTTTTTCCGGATACAAGATGTACTCTCCAAATTTTAATACCGGCGTGGCATCACTACTGCTACGTTTAATAACCGCTCGAATACGTGCTATTAATTCCTCGGTATGAAATGGTTTAGTGATATAGTCGTCGGCGCCAAACTGGAAGCCTTCCATTTTATGATACAGTTGCCCACGAGCGGTTAACATAATTACTGGGGTAAGATTAGGTATAGCCCGCAGGTGTTGCAACAGAGCTAAACCGTCTAGTTTTGGCAGTTGAATATCTAAGATAATGCAATCATAGTGATTCAACAGCACTAGATTTAAGCCAGTCGCTCCATCAGTTGCATAGTCTACCGCAAAACCGTCTTTTTCTAAAATACGTTGGAGTGGTCGGGCGATGGCAATTTCATCTTCAATTAAACAGAGGCGCATAATTGTATTGTAGCATAGTTGATGCTTGGTGAAGCGAGGGTGAAGATTCAGTTCACTTTATCTTCACTCGCACAGAGGTATGCTTTTACCAGATAGAGTACCAGATCGCTTTAGCTTGAGGGTCGAAAGCGACGAGTAATTGGTTACACTATCATCATTAAATCATTAAACACTATACTTATGAAACCACGACACATCTTAACCGCCCTAGGCATTACTACTGTTTTAGCTACTACGGGTATTGGAGTGAGTTACGCTGCTACCCAAACTAGTACGATGCATCAGCCCATAGACAATTTAGTTCAGACATTGGCGGATAAATTTCATTTAGATACGACTGAAGTGCAAAAAGTATTTGATGAACAGCATCAGCAAATGAAGCAACAACATCACCAAGCTATGGCTGATCGTTTAGCTCAAGCCGTTACTAACGGAAAACTCACACAAGCTCAGGCTGATCAAATTACAGCTAAGCAAGCTGAGTTAGAAGCTCAACGTGATCAAGATATGGCTAACTTTCAGAATATGACTGAAACAGAACGACATACCGCTATGAAGCAAAAAATGTCTGATTTGAAACAATGGGCGGAGGCCAATAGTATCTCACAGGAATACTTACCATTTAGCGGATCTCATGGCGGTCCGCACGATACATTTTAGCCAGCATCAGATAATAACTAGCTTAATAGAGGTCAACAATATACAACAACCGCGTTTCCTCCACGCGGTTGTTGCTATTATATGACTACTTTACGACGAAATTCGAACGTATTTTACGAAAAATCTTAGCGAAACGGAAGAATAGGGACGGCTGGCAAAAATTCCTTTACTAAATTCCTTTACAGGGGTATTGACAGAATCTAAATTTTGTGATAGGATGTTCCGTTATGAAAATAGCCATGATCGGACAAAAGGGAGTTCCTATATCACAAGGAGGAGGTGTAGAAAAACACGTTCAGGAGCTAGCTGTGCGCTTAGCCGAAATGAATACAGTGATTGCTTATACGCGACCACAGTACACTCCCACAAGTTACCGCTATTATTTTAAAGTGAAGTTGGTGAGTTTGCCATCTATTGCTACCAAGCATCTTGACACGATTACCCATACTTTTTTAGCTATTGTGCATGCTACACTGAAAGAAAAAGTAGATATTGTTCATATTCACTCAGTTGGTCCAGCGCTATTAACTTGGTTGCCACGTTTATTACGTCCAAAAACTCAAGTAATTGTAACATTTCATTCAATGGATCGTCAGCATCAAAAGTGGGGTAAGTTTGCTCGCTTTATGTTGTGGCTTGGTGAATGGATTGCCATGAAATTTGCTCAGGAAGTGATTACCGTATCAAAAGCGTTACAATCGTACACTTTTGAAATGTATGGGCGGTTAACTACGTATATTCCCAACGGTATTGCCGAGATGAATATTGTACCGGCTAAAATGATTACTAACCAATTTGGCTTAACCCCTAACAACTATATTTTAGCGGTGAATCGGTTAGTGCGTCATAAAGGGGTACATCATTTAATTAAGGCGTATCAACAACTGAACACTGATAAAAAATTAGTCATCGCTGGCGGAAGTGTGTTTACCGATCATTATGTACAAGAATTACATGCTTTAGCGAACGGCAATCCTAATATTATTTTTACAGGAAATCAAACAGGTACTATCTTAGCCGAATTATTCTCGAATAGTTATTGTTATGTGTTGCCGTCTGAATCAGAAGGATTATCAATAGCCTTATTAGAAGCAGCAGCCTACGGTAAAACAGTGATTGCGGCGGATATTCCAGCTAATGCGGAAATTGTGATGCACTGTGGAATGAGCTTTAAATGTAATGATATCCAAGATTTAAAAGCCAAACTTGAACAAGCGTTGATTAATAGTGCAGTGGTGGCACAAACAGGCACATTAGGACAAAAATATGTTTTAGCCCACTATCACTGGGATGATATTGCTAAGCGGACCAATCGGTTATATCAGCAAGTTCAGAGTGTCGTTTTCAACAAGTTAACCCTGCCAGCTTCTTAAAAAATGTGATACACTGTAATGTATCACATGCCCACATTATCAATTGTTATTCCAGCTTATAATGAAGCTCATCGCATTACTCCCATGCTAGAGCATTATGCTGGATATTTTGCTAATGCTGCGGTTGAAATTATCATTGTGTTAAATGGTTGTACAGATCATACTTTAGACATTGTACAACAATTTCAGCAACGTTAT
>CAZZNZ010000133.1:0-2646 GCA_964655875.1 uncultured Gammaproteobacteria bacterium
GGACAGGTTGATAGAGTTGTTGTTCTGGTAAGGTAGTAATGTGACGATAGTTTAGCAGTATTATACTGCTTAACATTAACCACTGACCAAAGGCTAACCAACTGGCTGTAGTAAAAGCAAATTGCTGGGTAATGAATTGATACAGATAAACTTCTAAAGTTTGAAAACGCACTCCACCTAAAATGAGCGGTAGCGCAAAGCTCATAAACGCGTATAAGAAAATCATTACGCTTACTCCTATTACCGTGGAGCGTAACCGTGGCCAAACGGCAATCCACCACGCTTGCCACCGAGAAGCGCCGCATAATTGTACGGCTTGTATTAACGCGTGAGATAGTGTTTGTAAACGCAGATGCATTGCTAAATACGCTAGGGGTGCATTAAAAAAGCAGTGGCTAAGAATACTAGCGATAGGTGAGTAAAGGATATGTACAGTAGGTAAGTACAGCCATTGCAATATAGTGTTGATATAACCCGTTTGGCCAAACACTATAATAAACCCCACCGCTACAATAGCGGGTGGTAAAAATACTGGAATCGTCATGAGTATCTTAAACCACCTTGGTGATGTTACCTGCCAGCAGTGCTCTAGCGTTGCTAAACCTCCACCCATCAATACTGATAGTAGTACCGTAAGGCTACTTTCCCAAATACTAAACCAAACTGCGCGCCACATTATTGTATTTTAAAAGTGGTGTTCCAACGATCCAACCATTGGTAAAATGGCTCAGCAAAAGTAATAACCGGTAAAATTTGTTGTTCAGTAGGCGTAATAATTTTGCTATATGCTTCTGGTAAAGCTATCGTACGATCTACTGGCCACATCCATTGAGTAGTAGCAATGTGTTGTTGTACAGGTGTGCTAGTAACATAATTCATAAATTGCTGTCCTGTAGTTGCCGCTTGAGAACCATTTACGAGCGCGATGTTTTCAGTTTGTTTTAAGTAGCCTTCTTTCATAGGGATCGTTTTATAGCGTTCGTTACCTTCCTGATCAATATGATAGGCTGGGCTGGTAAGATAGCTTAACACAATTGGTGCTTCACCATTTAAGAACATAGTGTAATAGGCCGTACCCCAATCAGGAGCCACGATTACTCCATTCCGTTCTAAGTTGCTCCACAATTCATCGCCTAGTTGATCTCCTAGAGTGTAGGTCCATGCCAACAATTGTGAACCAGGAGAGGATACTCCTGGTTGTGTAATAATAACTTTTCCAGCATATTTTTCATTACCCAAATCTAATAAACTAATAGGCTCATTAAAGGAAATGTTTTCACTATCGTATACAAACGCTACATAACCATAATCAAATGGAATCACATTACTGAACAGGTTCATTGGTTCAGCTTTTAGCATATCTAAGTTATCCAAACCCATTACGATATCCGCTTTGGGATGATTTTGTTCTTGAATCAGCTGATTCAGCATGCTACCAGTGTCTGGAAAAGTAATAATATTGATCTTTACATCATGTTCTTGTTCAAATTGAGGAATAATTTTAGGCAACAAACCATAATCTTGATCGGCTAAACTAGCGTAAGTGTAGAGCGTAAGGTTTGTTGAGGTAGTAGTGTTATTAACTGGTTTACAACCAAAGCCCAATAAAAGTAGGGAGAGTAGACATAGTGTTTTCATAGCTCTCTTCGCTTATGATTTTAACCCTAATTCCTTTCGACGTTCATCATGTTTATCGAGCACTTTCTTGCGAATACGCACATTCTTTGGAGTTACTTCTACAAGCTCATCATCCGCAATATATTCCAACGCATCTTCTAAACCCATGGTGCGGGGAGTATTAAAGTGGTCAGACGTACCATCACCTTTAGAGCGCATGTTGGATAGTTGTTTGGATTTACACACATTCACACTCAAATCACCATTGCGCGCATTTTGGCCAACCACCTCGCCTTTATATACGGGTACGCCTGGGCCAATAAATAACACGCCACGTTCTTGTACGCCTAGCAAACCATACATATTGGTAGTGCCGCTTTCATGAGCTACTAACGAACCTTGTTCACGTTCTTTCCAAGTGCCAGGATCGGGCTTATAGCCTTCAAAGATGGTATTCATAATTCCTAAACCGCGCGTATCGGTTAAGAATTCGTTGCGATAACCGAATAAACCACGTGTGGGAATCACAAACTCTAAAAATACTTGATGATTATCGGTTTTCATATCTACTAATTCACCGCGTCGACTACCTAATTTTTGAATAATAGCACCAGAGTATTCTTCTGGTACCTCAATGTAAACATGATCATAAGGTACATGTTTTTTGCCGTCAATTTCTTTCACAATTACTTGTGGTCGAGATACTTGAAATTCATAGCCTTCTCGGCGTAATCGCTCAATAAAAATAGCTAAATGTAATTCACCGCGGCCAGATACAATCCAATCACTATTTGGACCATCTTCAATACGCATAGCCATGTCGGTTTCTAGTTCTTTATAAAGACGTTCACGGATTTGACGAGAGGTACTGTAATCACCTTCATTACCAGCAAAAGGAGAATCATTTACTGCGAATGTCATTTTCACAGTGGGCTCGTCAATTTTTAAAACTGGTAAGGCAATGGGCTCGGTAATATCTGCTAACGTTTCGCCAATGGTAACATCATCGATACCCGAAATAGCCACAAC
>CAZZNZ010000134.1:0-2636 GCA_964655875.1 uncultured Gammaproteobacteria bacterium
CAATTATCTGCCAATAAAGGTAAGGCGGCTTTAACTATGTTAGGCATAGTAATTGGTATTGGCTCAGTGATTTTCATTATGACGGTTGGTGAAATCGCCAAAACATTCTTACTTTCACAACTTACTCAATTTGGTACAAACGTAGTAGAAATTGCCACTTCAGGCGGTGTAATTAGCCAGAGTGAAGATATTACCTTAACACAAGATGATATTAAAGAACTCGATAAATCTTCGGTTTTGCCGGAAATTACACGCGTGTCGGGTATCTATACTTTAAGTAAAACCATGGAATATCGAGGGAATACGTATAACGGCACAATTTTTAGTACAGATCCTTCCGGGATGCAAATTAATAATTATGTTCCATTATCCGGTAGACTTTTTAATGATGCTGATATAAAAAATAATAATCGCGTACTCGTATTTACCGAAGGCTTCGCTAAAACTATTTTTGGCAACGCGGATACTGCTGTGAATAAAAAAATTAAAGTATCAGGCCATTCATTTACTATTATTGGTGTCATTGCCGATATTCCATTTGGCGGTGGTCCATTTGGTTCAAATATGGTATATGCCCCAATTAGCACTGTACACACCTTACTAAGTCCAGCGAAAGATCATGGCAACGTGCTAGCTATTCTACTGGAATTCGAGAACGGTACTAATTTTAATAGTTTCAAAGATCGCATTCTTCATGAAATGCAACGCTTAAAAAAAATTCCGTATGATCAAACAGATGCTTTTAATATTGTTAATCGAGCGCAATTTTTAGAAATATTTAATTCCGTGTTGTTAGGTATTCAATTGTTTATTTCCGCTGTCGCGGGTATTTCATTAGTAGTAGGGGGGATTTGTATCATGAATATCATGTTGGTAACAGTAAAAGAACGCACTAAAGAAATTGGATTGCGCAAAGCGGTTGGCGCTAACAATCAATCAATTTTAACGCAATTTTTGGTTGAATCTGTGGTGTTAACTACTGTAGGTGGAATTATTGGCATTGCTTTAGGTTTAGGTTTAAGTGAGTTAGTAGTGTTCATTTTAGGTATAGTACAACCCACTTGGAATATCGAATTTATTTTTGTACCCTCTGCTCTATTCATAGCTTGTGGCGTGGCTATTAGCATTGGCATTGTGTTTGGTTTATATCCGGCAATCAAAGCGTCTCGATTACATCCAATTGAGTCGTTAAGATATGAATAACCTATGAAAATCTACACTAAAACTGGTGATTCCGGTACCACCAGCTTATTTGGTGGTGAACGTGTTCCTAAATATCATCCGCGCATTGAGGCGTGTGGTAGTATTGATGAACTAAATGCTCATCTAGGGATGGTAGCACGCCGGGCGCCCAATCAATTTTTGCAGATTATTCAAACCATTCAGCGTGATTTATTTATTATTGGCTCTAATTTAGCCACGCGTAATACATCCGCTACCTTACCTACGTTACGCCAAGATACTGTTGCATGGCTGGAACAACGCATTGATGAATATAATGCGCAGTTGCCTGAGTTACACACCTTTATTTTACCGGGCGGCAGTTTGGCCGGTGCAACTTGTCATGTGGCACGCACCATTTGTCGAAGAGCTGAGCGTAGAGTAGTTGAATTACACAATATTGAATCGATAAATCCAGTATTTATAAAATACTTAAATCGCTTATCCGATTTTTTGTTTCAACTAGCGCGAGTAATGAATCAGGCCGATCATCAACCTGAATTATTATGGAAATAAAGCCAGGACCATTTGTATTAGGCATCGATGCTGGAGCTACAAAAACTATGGTAGCTGTAGCCAATCCCACGCAGATTTTAGGATATGGCAACAGCAATGCTGCTAATATCCATAGTGTATCGCCTAAAAAAATTATTGCGCACGTTAGCACAGCGATTCAATTAGCTTTACATGCCGCTAAATTACCTAATAGAACTGTGTTTAAACACACTGTAATTGGAATGGCAGGAATAGATTCCTCTACCGATATGCGTTTAGCTAAACATGTATTAAAACAAGCATTACACACTACAAAATTTACTTTAGTAAACGATATACATATTGTGTTACATAGTGGCAGTGATAAACCTTATGGCTTAGCTTTAATTGCCGGTACCGGAGCGCAGGGGTTTGGTATAAACACCGCGGGAAAAACTGCTCGGGTAGGCGGTTTGGAATATTTGGTGTCCGATGAAGGTAGCGGTTACATGATGGGCAATAAAGCCATTCGCTCTGCTTTGCAAAGTGAAGATGGAAGAATTAAGCCCACTCGCTTACAAAAAATGATCTGTCAGCACTTTAAGATTAAAACCGTTCGCCAACTTGAACCAATCTTATACCACTCTTCAGTTATGCCTAAAGCTGATATTGGGCAACTTAGTTTAGTAGTAGATAAAGCTGCTCAGCAAAATGATTGGCGTGCTAAAGAAATTGTGACAGAAACTCTTCACGAGATATTAAATTATGTTCAAGCGATGGTAATAAAATTGAACATGCAAAAAACTCAATTTGATTTAGTGGTAGTTGGCGGCATGTTTAAATTAACCGCTTGTAATTTTCAAAAACAATTACAAACTGGGGTAAAAAAAATCGCTCCCAACGTAAATATTATTGTAGCAAAACAGCCTCCAGTAGTAGGG
>CAZZNZ010000135.1:0-2616 GCA_964655875.1 uncultured Gammaproteobacteria bacterium
TAAAGTACGATAGTAAATTTGAAGCAGTAAGTCCCGATGTTCGAATAGTAGTGATTATTATGAATGATAATTTACGCACCACACTTTGGTTGGATAGTTTGGTTAGCGCTGATTCAGTTACGGATGTATTACCCAACGGAACACTAGTTTGTGAAACGAAACCGTTGAATTTGGTAGGGGGGCGTTACTTCATTAATATTAATTTTCATACTAAAGGGGTTAGTCGAGATTTAGTGAATATGGCTTGTGAGTTTGATGTGGTGACAGATTTAGCTGCCTATCAATACAAAAAACTTCCTGATCATACGGTATGTGATTATATCGTGCCATTTATTTTTAAACAACTCGATTGAATAAATTTAAGCAATTTGTTATCATAAGCAACATGAAAGTAATCATTTTAGCTGGTGGATTTGGCACAAGACTTGGCACCATTACGGAATCATTACCCAAACCAATGGTGCCAATTGGAGAGAAACCCATCATTTGGCATATCATGAAAATATATTCGCACTATGGATATAAAGATTTTGTGCTAAGTTTGGGATACAAACAAGAATTGATTAAAGAATATTTTTATAACTACAATATTCGTTCCAGTGATTTTAGTATTCATTTAGGCAGCAAAGCCATTCAAGATCATAATTCACACGATGAAATGGATTGGAATGTTACGTTGGTGGATACAGGTTTAAATACGTTAAAAGGAGCACGTTTAAAACGCTTAGAAAAATATTTAGATGATGATATGAATATGCTCACCTATGGTGATGGTGTGGCGGATGTGAATATAGATGACCTATTAAAATTTCACAAAGCGCATGGCAAAATGCTTACGATTACGGGAGTGCATCCACCCTCTCGCTTTGGAGAAATTATGGTGGAGAATGATCAATTAGTATCCTTTACCGAAAAACCACAATCATCAGTAGGCTTAATTAACGGTGGATTCTTTGTGTTTGATAAACGGTTACTGGACTATCTCACCACAGAAGAAGATTGTGATTTAGAATATGAAACATTTGAAAAGCTAGCTCCTAAAGGTGAAGTGATGGTGTATAAACATTTAGGTAATTGGGAGTGTATTGATACTGAACGTGATTTGAAACATTTAAACAAATTGTGGGGCGAAGATCAGGCCTTTTGGAAAGTGTGGCAGTAATGGGATTTAACAATATTTATCGAGGCAAACGGGTTTTAATTACCGGCCATACCGGTTTTAAAGGTTCTTGGTTAGCCCTGTGGTTGCGTCAACTTGGCGCCGAAGTATTAGGCTATTCACGTGATATTCCAAGTGAACCGAATCATTGGACATTGTTACAATTGCCGATTAAGAGCGTAATGGGAGATATTTGTGATGCGCCGAAACTTACCGCTACAATGGCAGAGTTTAAGCCAGATATTGTGTTTCATCTGGCGGCTCAAGCGTTAGTACGTCAATCGTATGCGGAGCCAGTAGATACGTTTGCTACCAATGTGTTAGGCACAGTGCATGTACTTGAGGCTTGCCGACAAACACCTAGTGTAAAGGCAATTGTAAATGTCACTAGTGATAAATGCTATGATAATGATGAATCGCATCAAGCCTATACAGAAACGCATCCGATGGGTGGAAATGATCCCTACAGTGCTTCCAAAGGTTGTGCGGAGTTAGTTGGTCAAGCTTACCGCTATTCGTTTTTTAAAGATAGCTCCACTCTATTGGCCGATGCTCGAGCCGGTAATGTAATTGGTGGTGGTGATTGGGCCAAGGATCGGTTAATTCCCGATTTAATGCAAGCGGCTAGCACAGGCCAAACTGTGGCAATTCGTAATCCACATTCCACTCGCCCGTGGCAGCATGTGTTAGAACCGGTGAGTGGTTATTTACATCTGGGTTGGAAATTGTTAGCCGGTGAACGCGCTTTTGCCGATAATTGGAATTTTGGCCCGCCTGACGAAGCCGCTTTAACGGTGCAGCAGGTAATTAATCATGTGCAGGAACATTGGCCAGCTTTCACTTATACGGTGCAACCTAGCGCTGAACCGTATCATGAAGCCAAATTTTTAAAACTCGATTCAACTAAAGCCCGTGCTAATTTGCACTGGAGTAATGTGTGGGATAAACAAACCACCTTTGCTAAAACGGTTCAATGGTATAAAACCTATTATGAAACCAGTGCTATTATTAGTAGCGTTCAATTAGAAGAGTATATTGTCGCAGCCAAACAACTGAAGGTTGCGTGGGCGGTGTAACAATATTGACGATTCGTTAAATTATGGTATGGTAATGGGAGCATGACCGTTACCCCAACCCCCTTATCTGGCCTATATTCTATCGAAGCCAAAGCCTTCTTAGACGACCGTGGTAGCTTCGTAAAAACCTTTCATTTAGCTACTTTGCAAGAGCAGGGGTTAACGTTTCAGTTGGCCGAAAGTTTCTATTCTATTTCCAAGAAAGCTGTGATTCGTGGTATGCATTTTCAAATCCCCCCGGCTAATCATACGAAAATCGTGTATGTTACCAGTGGTAAAATTATCGATGTAGTGCTAGATATCCGTCAGGGCTCATCTACCTACGGCCAAGCGTTCAGTGCTGAATTATCGGCCGATAACCATACGATGATGTTTATTCCT
>CAZZNZ010000136.1:0-2610 GCA_964655875.1 uncultured Gammaproteobacteria bacterium
TTGTTCTTTTCGCGATTCACTCATTAAAAAATCGTAAATATGCGTAACTACCTCTAATGGCACGCCGTGCGTATTAGCTAATGTATTTAAGCGTAGCAATACTTTGCTTTCGCGCTGCGGATCCAGTATCGCAGTATTAGTAGTATGTTTTACGGCTTTAATTTTACGTACTAATCGAAACCGCTCACCAATTAACTGTACAATCTGTTCATCAATGGCATCGATAGTATTCCGAAAAGCATCCAGCTGTTGTTGCGGCTCTACCACTAGAAACATTGTATCGTTCTTAATATCGTCTTGAATATTTTCCGCCAACAATTTTAAATGGTACAGTTCGGCACAAATTTTTGGTGCAATCACCGCCGTATCTTGAGGTAATTTACCAGCAGCTAAATCCTTCGCGGCTTCAGCGGTATCAACATATTCCTGTTGCAGACAATTACTCCATTGGGTTTGTAAATAATTCCGACATTGTGCTAACGCTTGATGATGTGAAGTGATGGAACGCATCGTTAATGCAGATTGATTTGGTAATGTAAGCAAACATTGTTGCACCGGAAAATAAAACCATTCGGTAACATGGAATGGTAATTGTTCCATGGCTTCTAATGTCATTTTTACTAAGCCGCCGTTCAAATTATACATAGGCATAATGCCAATGTCTGCTCGATGTTGCTGCACAGCAGTTAGTACACCAGCACTATCTAGTGCAAACACATACTCCACATCAGTCAGTTCATGGCCTGCGCTATACAATTGCCCGGCGGCATGGGAAAAACTACCACTACTACCAGCTACAGCTATTTTCATAGTTGTGCTACACGTTGTCGTAAATAATGATCGGCCAACACTATGTTTACCATAGCCTCACAAATTGGCACGGCTCGCGGTAATAAACAGGGATCGTGTCGACCACCCACACTGATCGATGAAGTTGGTTTTAGAGCAATCCGCATTGTCATTGATTCACCATTGCTAATTCCACCATACATACCTACTTCTAGATTATTATGTTGCAAACCAGATAGATGCGCTACATTAAACCCAGCGCCATATTCAAAGCCCACTACGGCATTAACGCTAAGTAATGCTTTAGCAAAATCGGCTTTGAGTTTATCAAATACAGGCTCACCTAAGCCTACTGGACAATGCTGCACCACGATTTCTATAATTCCACCCAATGAATTATGATTGGCTTTGGCATGTTCAATGAGTTGCACCATCTGTTTAGCTACTATTAAATCGGCGGCTCGGACTGGATTTTTTTCAATGACGGAAAATTTTGGTTTTGTAACCACTAAATTTTGAATTTGTTTCGTATAAGCAATCACTTTAGTGGTCTTGGGCAGAATTTTTTTAGCAATGGCTCCAGCAGCCACACGTACGGCAGTTTCACGAGCACTAGCTCGCCCACCGCCACGGTAATCGCGCCGGCCATATTTAAGATCATAGGTTTGATCAGCATGACCTTTACGGTAAATGTGCTTTAGCGCGGCATAATCTTGCGAGCGCTGATTAGTGTTATGGATTAACAAACTAATCGGTGTGCCGGTAGTTTTACCCTCAAATACGCCCGATAAAATTTCCACTTGATCGGCTTCTTGCCGAGCGGTAGTAACGCTACTTTGACCCGGTTTGCGCCGATCTAAATCCTGCTGAATATCCACTGCAGTTAAGTTAATGCCCGCTGGACAACCATCAATAACACCGCCAATCGCCGCTCCATGCGATTCGCCCCAAGTAGTGATTCGAAATTGTTGTCCGAACGTATTGCCAGGCATAGAACTGCAGTATATCGCAAAATTTACGATAACTGCAACAAGGCCTTCACATTGTTCGTAGCAAAATTAAATTGGGGATTTTTGGCCGTTAACTCAGTAATGTGCTGCGCAACCTGCGCAGTAAACTGCTGTATGCCCGATAACGTTAGTGGTTCCGAGAGCTGATTCGCTAACACTTGAGCAAATGGATTTTCACGCACAATGCTACGTGATAAATCCGCACTATTTATTTGTTGATCTAAATCCCAATTCACAGCCGAATACGCTGTTAAACACTGTTGCGCCGTTTCTGGATTAGTGAATTGAAGTTCCATTAATTTCAAACGTAAAATATGAAATGGCGCCTGTGAATAGGCAGCTAAATAATCATGCAGTTTAGTACCTCGTAGTTCAATATTGGTATTAAAATACATTAATACTTGTTCAGATAAATCAACCAACTTCATCCTTTTAGCTGCGGCTAATTCTGTTAATAGTTGCCGCCAATTCTGCTGCATCATGATACTTTGTTCTTTAGGTAAGGCTGGGCCGGCCATAGTTAAGCCGCTGTAAATTAACGGCTGATGTTCGAGCGCTGTTTTGGGTCCAAAATACGGATGTAAGTTTACAGTAACCATCGAAGTAGTGGCATTACTCAGTGACGCTTGTATAGCCTGTTCAGCGGGCGCCTGTACCGAGTTCATGTTCACTACAAACCGCATCCCAGCTGGAGTTTCTTGCTGTAATTGTGTTAGGTATTCTGGATACGTTGCGTGAACAGAATCTCCGGGTAACGCTAGTACCACAATTTCCGCTTGTTGGATAATAGCCTGTACATGATGATCAAGAA
>CAZZNZ010000137.1:0-2576 GCA_964655875.1 uncultured Gammaproteobacteria bacterium
TATTGCATTACGTATTATTCAAGAGCAGGAACTGATTATCGGTCCCTTAGCTTGGGATGAGGCAAAAAAGGTGGAGAATCTGCAGGTTGCGGCTGATCATAAAGAAGTAACGATTTTAAAAAATGATTCTCAAGTTGTGGATAATTTAGTAAAACAATACGAACACTTGTTTGGTCGAGCCTCGATTGAGGTTTGCAAAGAAGCGGTAAAAGAGTTGATTTATAAGTTGCCTAAAGAGCAAGTCCCGGTTATGTTGCGATAATGTTTATGGGAGGAGAACAGTCTACTAATAGTGACTTGCATCACATAAATGAAGAGCTATACAAAAAGAATTTTGAGCTGGCTATTAAAAATAAAACGCTATCGTTGTTGCGTCGGTTATATGAAGTAACCACGAAAGTTGTTGAACCCGAAGAGTTGGCTAGAGAGCTTACTTATGCTATTCGTACTTCACTTAGCATGGAATTTGTAAGTGTGTTTTTAACGCACGAAATAGAGAATGAAAAATATATTTTTCCTATTGCCATGTCGAGTTCGGAAAAATTTAGAGATTGTTTAGGATCGATAGAAGATAAGGTTGTGAATGTTAAAATTCACGAGCAAGTAAAAAACAACTTAATTGCTCAAGTTGTAGCTGACCGTACATTTTATAAGACAGAACAATTATACCAATTATTTTTTCCATATCTTAAGGCCGATGATGTTAACCATATTCAAAGAAATTCTGAAATTAAAACAATATTATTATTTCCGTTAATTATTAAAAACCGTGTTTTAGGGGTATTAGTAATTGCCATGGATCGGCAATATGATAGTTTGAATATTTACGAACGCGAAGCCATAGAAAGCCTAGTGGATGTATTGAGTGTGGCGTTGGATAAGGCAAATATGTATAAGAGTTTAGAAGATGCCAATGCTCACTTGCAAGAATTAGATCGAGCCAAATCAGAATTCATGAGCATTGCTTCACATCAGTTGCGTACGCCACTCACTGGTATCATTGGATATTTATCCATGGTATTAGAAGGGGATTACGGTGAAATGGATTCGGCTCAACATAAAGTAATTCATCAGGTGTTTGATGCTAGTAAACGGTTGGTGCGGTTGGTGAACATGTTTTTAAATGTTACACGTATTGAGGCGGGTAGATTTACGCTTAATTTTACTACGTTGAATTTTGCCGATGTGGTGAATAGTGAAATCGCCGAGTTATTACCAACGGCGAATCAAAAAGGAATTAAGTTAAGTTTAGACGAAACGAGCGTAAAAGATATTCCAGTGATGGTAGATACTGATAAAATTAGAGACGTAGTATTAAACTTAATTGATAACGCCATTAAATATACCCCTGCAGGTAGTGTAACGGTGAAAGTATCGCAAGAAGATAATGCTCACGTACGGTTTGCAGTAAAAGATACTGGTGTGGGAGTGGATTCTAAAGAAGCGAAAGAACTATTTCACAAGTTTGTGCGTGGTTCCGGTATTGCGCGAGTTCAGCCTAACGGATCTGGGCTAGGGTTGTATATTGTGAAAAAAATTGTGGAAGGACATAAGGGGGAAGTGTGGATGGAAAGCGATGGAGAAGGAAAGGGGTCTACTTTTGTGGTGATATTGCCATTAAAGCAAACTAGTGAACAGTTTCATGCTGAACCTGAAGCAATTTTTAAATAAAAATAGCGCCGTCGCATAAAACTTATCCACAGGTGAAATTGTTTTAGTCTACTGTAACCAAGTGCGTTTTTTTGCTTAGCGCCGTCTACGAAAAACTATTGTAGTTTTGGCAGAGGCTCTTATCATAGATAGTTCAGTGCTGACTGTACAGAATTCACTGTTTAGCTAACACGGAATAACGCGCTTTACCTTTGGAGGTGTTATGCGCGGTCATCTTTCATTTACAAGTCGGATACGCTTACTATTCCTGGTAACAATGTGCTGTTTTGGTATACCCATCTGGACCAATCAAAACACTATTGTTGCCCCATCTCAAGGCAATTTGACGGTTCATGCGAGTAGTAATGATCTGAATGGTCAGTATACCAATCGTGGTCGTATCATCTACTTCGAAACCATTCGTGGCATGGAAACTTCATTGGAGGTTCGTCTCGCAGATTCTACCGCTACGCTCTATGAAATCGACACTCGGTTTATGGACGGAAACGGTCAGTGAATCAATCCAGTAACGTATCATTATGGAGATATGAATATTGATTTATTCACGGAGTATGCTACTATCAGGGGCATGAAAACCTTAGCTGATATTGATGTTCATCACAAAACCGTACTCCTGAGGGTAGATTTTAACGTGCCATTGGATGATACTGGAGCAGTGGCTGATACCACCAGAATTATTGCCGCTAAACCTACCATTGATTATTTACGAGAGCGTTCAGCGAAGGTGGTGTTGATGGCGCATTTCGGTAGACCAAAAGGTAAAGTTGTGGAAAACATGCGTTTGGCTCTAATTGTTCCTACAATTAGCAAGGTACTTGGAGTGCCAGTACAAGCCGCCAAAGAGGCTATTGGTGATTCAGATAAAACCCAGATTGCTGCGTTGCCAGAAGGCGGGGTGTTGTTAC
>CAZZNZ010000138.1:0-2573 GCA_964655875.1 uncultured Gammaproteobacteria bacterium
ACACCATACTCATGTTCAATGTACGGCAAAATAGAAAATAATCCCGGGCATTTCAATGGCGAAATCCCTAAATATTTAGACTGAAATGTAAATGTCAACTGCAAACGCTCATCGCTAAAATACTGTGCAAGCACATCCATAACTGTTTTTCCTACATTCACATGTGGCAGAGCTGCAAACACTCTACGGTCAATAAAATCGGTCCACTTTGTGTATTTTTTTTGCAGCAACGGAAAAATTTTACTAAACCGCACACGCTCTTCATTTAAAAATCGCTCGTATGCATCTTCATTTCCCGGGAATAAACGTGCAATCTGTTCGCGCATAGCGGCACGATTTTGAGAAATATCAAATTGCAAATCATCAAATTGCAAGCGATACATCGGGTCAAGCGGAATAACCTTTACATATTCATCCAAATTCTCCCCTGCTTCTTGAAATATTTCACGCAAAATTGCAGGTAATACAAAAAATGTTGGGCCGGTATCAAACACAAATTCACCAAGTTGTAAACGCGCATTGCGCCCACCTACTTGCGATGCTTTTTCATATATGTGCACATCAAAGCCGCGTTTCCCTAATAGCATGGCGGCAGCCAAACCTCCGGGACCAGCACCAATGATAATTATTTTATCTTGTTTCATAAATTAGGTATTGCCACCAAATTAAAGATAAACCTATATTAGATGATTCTTAAATAGATGTCGAATTGGTGTCTCTGGTATTATGCTCGGAAAAAATCTTATCTAGTCGGGGTAGCCAGATTTGAACTGACGACCTCACGCACCCCATGCGTGCGCGCTACCAACTGCGCTATACCCCGCCAAACAAGATAGTAACATACCTATTGTAATTTTGCTACATCATCCAAGACTTCACTAGCGTGTTCATCTGGTTTAACATTCTCATACTGCTTGGCAATATTGCCAGCTGGATCAATTAAAAAAGAGGTGCGATTAATCCCTAAAAAAGTCTTGCCAAACATGCGCTTCCAATTCCAGACATGATAAGCCTCACATACTTTG
This sequence comes from uncultured Gammaproteobacteria bacterium, assembly GCA_964655875.1. Classification (GTDB taxonomy): domain Bacteria; phylum Patescibacteriota; class Patescibacteriia; order UBA9570; family UBA9570; genus JBAZWO01. Next base: position 1,026 of record CAZZNZ010000138.1, read on the forward strand.
CCGGTTTCGTCAGCCAAGAGTGTAAACGGTAAAGTGTATTTCTTAACAAATTTAGCATGGCTATGCACTGAATCTTTACTAATGCCAAGAATCACAATATTACGTTCGCGATACGCTAAAAAATGATCACGTAAATTACAAGCTTCGATAGTACAGCCAGGAGTATCGTCTTTCGGATAAAAATAAACTAACACCCATTGACCACGATACTGAGTTAAAGTGTGTAATTTCCCTGTTTGATCTGGTAAAGTAAAATTAGGCGCCATCAATACAGTATTATTGCAATGTTAGTGGTATGGTCATCGTGGCGCCAGAACGTTGGAGAGTAAGTTGTACTGTTGGTGTAGTTAGTGTGTTTAGTAACGTACTTAAATCTGTTCGCTCATCTAAACTAGTGTCATTCACCGCGATAATCACATCATTCATTTGTAATGGTGTATTTTTACTGTGAACAGCGGTAACCATTACACCAATTTGTTTGGTTGTATCGGAATTCACTGTCCAATATAAAGGAATGTAATCAACATCAATGGTACTGTGCTTAATATTGCCCTCTGCAAAAATTTGATACATCCCACTCGTTATACTATCGACTGGTAATATTTTCTGATCTAATAAATTTAATCCGATCATATCTCCTACTTGATTAAACACTGGACCACCTAAACTATTCGAATCAACCTGACGATCGGTTAACATTACCACATTGTTATGTTGAGTAGAAAATACGGCAGAACTGGACGTGGCTACGTTAATAACGTGTCCGAAAACAATGGTTGGATTCGTTGTAATTCCAGGCATATACCATACTTCTAATTGACCGACCGGAATAGGATCTGTGGCAAAATTTACCGCCGGTAAATCATTACCAGAAATTTTTAAATAACTAGTGTTATTATAACTATCAAATACAATTCTATTGGTAACAAACACTCGGCCATCATTTAATAATACCGCTAAATGAGTGTTCTGTTCTACTGCCTTGCTTGCTGTGATAATCCAACCATCTGCACTTAATAATGCGCCACAGCCCAACGGTGCGGCGGTATTAAAATCTACGGTATCACCTGCGTAAATCGTTACTACCGTTGCGGCTGATTTCATACTTACCACTCCGGCAATTTGAGTTGTTGAATTGTCTTGATCATTTTTTACAAATACCACTTTTTCACTCCCTTCAGCAGGCAACCATTGCGGATACAATTGAACTAAGATTGCACTAAACCAACCAGCCGCTCCTCCAACGATACTGCTAATGAGCACTAATACTAAATGTGCTAGGCGACTATGCGTATTAGTAGGTATTAAGACTGAACGATGTTGAGGTGAAGTGGGAACAGTACCAAGTTTCATAATAACCATTGTGCACTTAATAATAAAATAGCCACCGCCATACTACTAACCAGTACATAAATGGATGCTAATTTAGCAGTTAGGGTATGGAGTAAGTAGTGTCGAGTTAAATGCATTAAAACATAGAGTTCAATCGTTAAAATAAAACCAGTTACAAAAAAAAACTAACTGTTGGGTATCCGCAAATCAGCTTTA
>CAZZNZ010000139.1:0-2572 GCA_964655875.1 uncultured Gammaproteobacteria bacterium
TGGATTGCCGGCGGCAGGCGTGGCTGCGCTTAACAAGGTGTTTGTTAAGCTATATCAAGTGCAATATCCTGAAACATTTAATTTAACTGGACAGACGTTGATTGGGGATTTGTATGGCTATCAATTGCAGAGTGATGCTCATTTTCAGTTAAATCGTAAAGTGTGGTTGCAGTTATCGTATCCTAGCTCAGAAGCAGAACGACGCTTGGTGATGAAGTATTGGAATGCTAAACAACAGCGCTGGAAAAAGTTACCCACTCGGCGTAATCGCCAAAATATTCAAGTCTTTGCCCAATTAAAACGACGTAGTGCTGTAGTGGGAGTGTTTGTTCGATCGGAAGTTGTTAGTAGGAGCATTGTCGAAGGTACGGCAAGTTGGTATAATGGTGCAGTAGCTGCAACTAATGCTTTTCCACTCGGTACGAATATTCGAGTAACGAATCCAGCTACAGGTTTATCGGCTGATACAGTCGTCGGTTCTACTTGGTCTGCTGATGTAAAATATGGCTGGTTAATTGATTTACCGCAGGAGGTATTTGCTGCAATTGGTAATATTTCTAGTGGTTTAATTCATGTACAAGTACAACAACGTTAAATGATTCGTTTTAATAAAGTCACTAAAATTTATTCTGATCAAACGGCGGCGGCACGAGATTTATCGTTGCATATTCAGCCAGGTGAGTTTGTGTCGATTGTCGGTCAGTCAGGCACTGGAAAAACTACTTTGGCTAAAATGGTAATTGCAGAAGAACGTCCCACCAAAGGACAGGTTGTTATAGGTGGTTGGGATATTACCGATATTAAACCCGCTGAAATTCCGGTGTTGCGTCGTCAGGTGGGTATGGTGTTTCAAGATTTTAAATTATTACCTCGTAAAACTGTTTACGAAAATATAGCCTTTGCTTTACAAGTTTGTGGCGTAGCCCAATCAAAAATGAATACAATTATTCCACAAGTGCTAAAAGTAGTGGGATTAGAAGAGAAAAAAGATAAATTTCCGCACCAGTTATCGGGCGGTCAAAAACAACGCGTTGCTATTGGTCGTGCTTTGGTGCATCGGCCAAAAGTGCTGGTGGCCGATGAACCCACTGGAAATTTAGATACTATTAATGCTCAAGAAATTATTGATCTGCTACTTAAGATTAACACGCTCGGCACGACTATTTTATTAGTAACGCATAATAAAGATATTGTGGATCGTTTACGACGACGAGTGATTAGCGTAGAAGATGGGTTAATTATCTCCGATCAACAATCGGGTAAATATGTTATTTAAATATGGTGATTAGTTTTTTTCGCACTAGTCAATTTGCTCTCCAAAATTTTTGGCGTAATTTATGGTTATCTATTATCACTGTTTTGATTTTGATGTTAACTTTATTCACCATGAGTTTAGTAGGTACGGTGAATTTGTTAGCTACGCAAGCTATTCAAGCTGTTGAAGAGAAAGTGGACATCAATCTCAATTTTAAGTCTGAAACCTCCGAAGATGATGTTTTAGCCGCTAAGCTATTTTTGGAGCAATTGAATGGTGTTAAATCGGTGCGCTATATTTCTTCCGATGAAGCTCTAGAACAATTCAAAACTAGCCATCAAGGTGATTTGGATATTCAGACAGCCCTAGAAACATTAACTAGTAATCCATTACCATCTAGTTTAGTGATTCAGGCAGATAGTTTGGATAGCTACAGTATTATTATTAAAAAATTCGAACAATCTAAATATGAACAGCTGGTTGAAAATAAAAATTTTTCCGATCATCAGGTAATTATTGATCGTTTATCGAATATGATTAATCAAATCTATCAAGCGGGGGTAGTGGTTAGCTTAGTGTTTATCATCATTTCTGTTATTATGATGTTTAACACCATGCGCATCGCTATTTATACTTATCGTGAAGAGATTATGATTATGAAATTAGTGGGTGCTACTAACTGGTTTGTGCGGGCGCCGTTTATTTTAGAAAGTGTCTTGTACGCTCTCTGTTCCAGTGTCTTTGCTCTAGGGGTGTTGTGGTTAACAGTGTCTGGGGCATCGCCTTACATTAATGCGTTTTTTGTAGGCTATAATTTTAACCTCAATACTTTTTTCTACACGCATTTGTGGTTTATTTTTGCAACACAAATTCTAGCCTCACTCATCTTAGCAGTAGGGAGTAGTATGATCTCGATTGGGCGGTATTTGAAGGTGTAAATCTAATCTACGTTTACGAATGTTCGAGCGACTAGCTTTCCAGTAAAGCTTTTCATTTTTCGAACCGCAAACGATACAACACCAGCTACACCGGCGTACAAGGTGTCATCTTCGCCTCGGCGAACATTTACTCCTGGATGAAATTTAGTGCCACGTTGACGCACGATGATGTCGCCCGGTTTTACGGTTTGACCACCATAACGTTTAATGCCTAAACGTTGACCAGCCGAATCTCGGCCATAACTTGTTGAACCTCCTGCTTTTGTATGTGCCATAGACCGTTAATCTAACAGAGTGTTGATGAGATGTCAATAGCCTTATTTTACCCGAATCACGAAACTAGATAGCAAGAGCCATTAACTGGTATCCGAGCAGAATT
>CAZZNZ010000140.1:0-2572 GCA_964655875.1 uncultured Gammaproteobacteria bacterium
TAAATCACGCAAATCAATCTCTTCGTGCTTACCAATATCCTCTGGTAAGGCACTGCCATGTTCCGTTTTAATCCGTTCAGCAATATCTACTGAGGTACGCAATCCAATAGCAATATCATTAGTAATATGGCCAGAACCCACCGGTAGCACTTTAGTATGAATCACATCACCATCTTCAAATACCATAAGACTAGTAGTTAAACCGCCTAAATTTACCAAAGCTACGCCTAATTCTTTTTGACGTTTAGTTAAGACTGCCTCGCTAGCAGCTAACACTCCTAACACGAGATCTTGAATATCCGTACCGGTGCGATAAACACACTTAGTGAGATTTTTAATCTGTGAGACTAGCCCGAGAATAATTTGGGCTTGGACTTCAAGCTTAATTCCGGTCATTCCTACGGGATCTTTAATTCCGGTTTGGTTATCTACAAAAAACTGTCTCGGAATAACATGTAAAATTTCATAGTTTGGCGGTGTGGCCACGGTTTGAGCTGCTTCAATTACCCGACCAACATCTTCCTCGCGAATTTCACCATCAGCTTTAGACACCGCTACAACACCACGACTATCTTGAGAAATAATATGACTGCCGTTCACACTCACTAAAGCCCGTTCAGTTGGCACACCAGTCATGCGTTCAACCTTATCTAACACTCCAGAAATACTTGAAACAGCATCTTCAATACTGGTAACTATCCCTTTATTAATCCCTTCGGCCGGATGTTCCGCTGCCCCAATAATATGCAAGCTATTATCATGACCATTTATTTGTCCCACCGCTACTCGAATACTAGTGGAACCGATATCTAAACCTGTAATGGTGTCTAGTTTGGACATAAACTGATTATAGCATAAATACTAGATAAGGCACAAAAATGATTAAAGCAATAATAGCAGAGCCTACGGAGGCCAGCAATACAGCTGCGGCCATCATGTCTTTAATGATCTGAACATAGCTATGTAAGCGCGGTTTTAAGAAATCAATTAACGTTTCAAAAATCGTATTGGCAATCTCAATCACCAACACAAAAACAATCAGCATAATCAATACAATCGCTTGCCAAATCAACACCCGAAATAATAACATGGCTAGGATTACTAAACAGGCCCCTCCTACCTGAACACGAAAATTTTGTTCATGCCTCCAAATATACTTTAGTCCTTGCCAAGCATACCCAAAACTACGCCAAAAACGCTTCCAATTAAACATAAGTTAGGATTTTAACTTCTAAAGCCCGCATTACCTGAGCAACATTTGGCTGATCATGGTCGTAACCCATAATATGTAAAATGCCATGAATTACCAGCCAAGCTAATTCCTTTTTTAACGGGTTCTGTTTAGCGTTAGCTTGCTGAACAGCTTGTGAATAACATACTATCACTTCTCCGTACTCTGCATTATATGAAAATGATAGTACATCGGTCACCTTATCTTGTTGACGATATTGGCGGTTTAGTTGTCGAATTTGACTACGCCCCACTGTTACTACAGTAAACATTAATTGTTTTGGCAAATGAACACAACGCCGCACCGCACGATAAATCTGCTGAAGATAAGATTCTGTTAATACAGGCGCAGCCACATTATTAATTAACTGAATTGACATTCGTAGAATTAGTAGTTGTTTTATTATCGTTAGTATTTCCGTTACTATTACTCGGCATTATCGCTTTAGTAAGCGTAAAACTCTTAGCCATAAAGGTAAACGTACTAGGAAAATACACCTCGGTGCTACTACCAAACCGATAACTAACAATATAGGCTTGTTTACTATCAGTGAAATAAGCGGTATAACCATCTGGACTAAGAACCCCAGCTAATCCAGTAAAAGTGGTAATAGGCGTGAGATCGGATTCATTACCATCCGTTTGTTGAGTGTACCAATCGGCCGGTGCATAACCCGTAGGATTTTGTTCCACTAACACTTCAATAAACTGGCCTGCGGTATCAACTGCTTGTGAAGTAAAAAGCATTTCATTGGGTGTTGCTTCTGATAAAGCTTGGGCTAACCAGTTTTTTGGATAACTAATGGAATAACCGTAATCATTGCTTTGATAGGTTGTAACAACACTGCTAGCGGTCAAGCGTCCAGAGCTAACGGAATTATTAGGATCGTAGCCGGCAATCACTTCTTGACCATCTAAATAACCGTCGCTGTCGGTATCGGGTTTATCAGCTTTACTACCAAAAATGCTTTCCTCTTCATTGGTTAAAGTATCTTTATCAGTATCCTTACTAGGTACTGCCGCTACTGTATTAGTATTAGTATTAGTATTAGTATTAGTATTAGTATTAGTATTAGTATTAGTATTTACATTCGTGTTCGTATTGCTGTTAACATCTGCATTAGTATTCGTATTCAAATTTGCATTACTGTTAGCATTCAGGTTGGTTGCGCTATTCACATTATTTAATCGACCATTGATAACTAAATTGTTAGTATTGCTAACATTATCATTAGTATTCATGTTCGTAACCGTTGCATTATTCACAGCAACTTCAGTGGATGTTTGTTGTTGCAAATCCACTAAAATGTAATATACAACTCCTCCGATAATTGCAATTACT
>CAZZNZ010000141.1:0-2569 GCA_964655875.1 uncultured Gammaproteobacteria bacterium
ATAGCCATGATAGTCTAAGTGCATGGAACGCGGTAAATTTATTGTATTTGAAGGCGGTGATGGTAGTGGAAAAACTTCACAACTAATGTTAGCGCATCAGTATTTGTTGAGTAAACAACGACTTGTAGTAACTACTCATGAGCCAGGAGGTACTGAACTAGGACAAGCAATTCGAGAATTGTTACTAAAACAAAAAGTTAGTCCAAAAGCTGAGCTAGCCTTATTTTTAGCCGATCGCGCCGAGCATATTCAAGAAGTGATTTTACCTAATTTAGCAAAAGACACTACGGTATTGTGCGATCGTTTTACCGGTTCTACGTTAGCCTATCAATTAGGCGGGCGTGGTTTAAAGAATAGTGAACTAATTCAAACTATGGAGCGATATTTTCGATCAGAAATTACGCCTGACTTAGTGATTTATTTAGACGTGGACCCAGTATTAGGTTTAAAGCGAAAACAAAAACAGGGGATAGAATTAACTACGTTTGATCAAGAAAAGTTAGATTTTCATCAACGTGTGAGAGGTTATTTTTTACAGCTAGCCAAAACTCAATCCAATTGGGCAGTGTTGAACAGTAACCGTACTTTAAATGAAGTTCAGGCCGATATTAATACTAAATTAGACGCGCTGCTATGAAATTATTAGTGAAAGCATTATCAATGAAGGCTAAATTACCCACTTATGCCAATGAGCATGATGCCGGCATGGATTTATATGCCAATGAAACTATTACTATTGAGCCTTTACATCGCGCTGTAATACCCACTGGCATCGCCGTGGCGATTCCAGAAGGCTACGTGGGTTTAGTGTGGGATAAATCGGGCATTGCAATCAAATATGGCTTAACTACTCTAGCCGGTGTAATTGACGCAGGTTATCGCGGAGAAATATTAGTAGCGGTTTATAATACCAGTAATCAAATCTATGTAGCCGAGGCTGGAAAGAAAATTGCCCAACTATTAATTCAGCCTATTGCACAACCCACGATTGAATCTGTAAAAACATTACCCACGTCAATGCGGGGAGATAATGGCTTTGGGAGTAGTGGAATATGATTGATGTTATTATTACTTTTCTAAAATATCATCTACAGAATAAGCCCGCCGTTATTGGGTTAAGTGGTGGTGTAGATTCTGCGGTAGTAGCATATTTATTATCTAAAACTATCCCTGCTAAACAAATTTATGGGCTTATCATGCCTACAGCTACTAATCAATCTCAGGATATTGAAGATGCTCAATCGGTAGCCGAGCAACTCGGTATAAATTTTGAACTCATCCAACTGGATTCAATTATTGCAGCTTATCCATCCGCTATGCAAACATTAAATTTACCAGCGCGTATCCGTATGGCCTTATTGTATAGTAAAGCCAATACATTAAATGGTTTAGTAGTAGGTACGGGTAATAAATCGGAATTATTAACCGGTTACTTTACAAAATACGGTGATGGTGGAGTAGATCTTTTGCCGATTGGACACTTATACAAAACTCAAGTTTGGCAATTAGCCAAACAATTGGGCGTATTACAACGTATCATCGATAAAACGCCTACCGCTGGTTTAAAGCCAAATCAAACCGATGAGCAAGATTTAGGCATGAGTTATCAAGACCTAGATGTTATCTTGCAAGCACTGATGAATCAAACACAAGTTAGTCATTTTCCTGAAACTAAAGTACAACGTGTTCAACAGTTAATAACCGCTGCTCAGCATAAGTTAAAACCTATTCCAATACCATGACCCGAGCTTTATTTATTGGTCGATTTCAACCGTTTCATACCGGGCATTTATCGGTTTTGCGAGCACTTGAACAAGCGGGTTACGCGGAAGTTATTATTGGCATAGGTAGTGCTCAGTATGATCATTTGCCCGATAATCCATTTTCATTTGCTGAACGGCAAGAGATGATAGCTACGGTGTTGCGCGCTAGCGGATTTTCAATACCGTATTATATTGTAGCCATTCCTGATATTCATGATGATGCGCGTTGGGTTCATCACGTGAATCAGTTAGTGCAACAAGCTGCTGGCAATTACGATGTGGTATTTACGGGTAATGATTGGGTGAAAAATTTATATGATAAAAATTTGTTAGAGACTCCTCGTGATAATGTGTCTGTTCAACCAGTAGAGAAAGTAGTCATTATTGAAGCTACTAGCATTCGAGCAATGATTTGTTCCGGAGATGTTCGTTGGAAAAGCTATGTTCACCCATGCATTCAAGCTACAACACAACAGCGAGTTTTAGAAATTAGTAAAATGTGATACCATTGTGGTCTAATCTCACGTTTTAACCCAATTTAGCAAGGGATATATTCTTAAAACAAGAGGAATAGTAATTATGGATGCTACATACATTAAACAAAGAATTTTTGAACTCAAAAAGCAAAAAAATGCTGTAATATTAGCTCATAATTATCAGTTACCGGAGATTTACGATGTAGCTGATTTTATTGGCGACTCACTAGAATTATCCCGTCAAGCGGCTAGTATTCATGCTGAAATTATTGTATTTTGCGGCGTACATTTTATGGCTGAAACTGCTAAAATTTTATCTCCAAATAAAAT
>CAZZNZ010000142.1:0-2541 GCA_964655875.1 uncultured Gammaproteobacteria bacterium
AAAAATTATCAGTCAAAATATCAGATATTATTTCACGAACATAATCAAGGCAAGGGCGCTGCGCTACGTACGGGTATGCAGCATGCCAGTGGAGATATTATTATTATCCAAGATGCCGATTTAGAATATAATCCAGACGAGTATGAAGAATTAATTGGTCCTATTATGACTGGTAAGGCCGATGTGGTGTATGGCTCACGCTTTATGGGTGGTAAACCGCACCGGATTTTATTTTATTGGCATTCGGTGGGCAACGCTTTTTTAACACGTTTATCCAACATGTTTACCAATCTCAATCTTACTGATATGGAAACGTGTTATAAAATTTTTACTCGTGATGTATTAAATAAAATTTTACCAAAGCTGACGTCGCAACGTTTTGGATTTGAACCCGAATTTACCGCATTGGTAGCAAAATTATCAAAACGCAATGATTGTCGCATTTATGAGGTGGGTATTTCGTATAGTGGACGTGGCTATACCGAAGGAAAAAAGATTGGTTGGAAAGATGGGGTAGAGGCCATTTGGTGTATCATTAAGTTTAATTTGTTAAACTAGGAGAGAATCCATGCTCACTACTTTGTTGGCTTGGGTAATTATTAGCCTATTAACTGGTGTATTGGGTTTGGCCGGATTACGGCTCTACCAGCGTTGGTTTAAACTTCCAACAGCAGCGGTAGTAGATTATTCGCCACCGTTAGTGGCTATATTTGGTTTAATAATTTTGACTATCGTATTATCGTATCTGTCTTTAGTTTGGCCAATCTCTACACTCGTGCACAGTATTATTGCTGTAATTGCTTTAGGTTATGTAGTGATGGATCGTGAATTTGTCTATCACTATCTTAAACACTACTATCAGCGTTCGAGAATATTACCAAAATATTATGTGGCGGCATTGTTAATTATTAGTGCAATCATCGCGGGTCAAGCGTCGATTGGGCCAGAACATGCCGATGAATGTGGCTATCATACTCAAACCATATTATGGTTGCAGCAATATGGAACGGTTCCAGGATTAGGTAATATTCACGATCGATTTGCGTTCAATTCTAGTTGGTTTTTGCCCAATGCGTTTTGGCAATTGAATTGGCATAATATGGAAATTGTCACGGCCATTAATGGTGTATTATTGCTTTTAGTAATCTATTGGTTTGCGAATAGTGTGATTAAATTATGTCGTAAAACAGTTACTAGTCAGCACGTTTTTTTTGTGATTTGCCTAATATTAATGCCCGTAGCAGATTTTTTGTTGCCGCCATCGATTTCTTCTACGAATACTGAAGTAGCTGTCTTTTTGTTTTTCTTTGTCACTATTGGTTTAATGTTACAATATCGGGATTTAACAGATTTAGCTTCACGGCGGTTATTAGCAGTGGTGGTAACGATCTTGGCAGTAGTAACGTTAACGATTAAACTGAATGCTATTCCGTTGCTGATCTTACCCCTCTATTTCATAGGTGAAGCCATGTGGCAACGGCGCCATCGGGATGCCGTGGTTATTATTGGCGCAGGTTTGGCTAGTCTATTACCTTGGATTGGGCATAATATTATTTTATCGGGTTATCTTATTTATCCATTTCCAAGCCAGTGGCTAGATTGGTTCCCAGTAGATTGGAAAATTCCACAAGCCGCTGTGCAACATACTAGCGATGTCACAAAAGCCTGGGCGCGGTTACCATTACACAGTCCACCCGAAGTGTTGCAAGGCGGTTTTAGGTTATGGGGAAAGAATTGGTGGCAGACGATGAATACTATTTCCTTTATACACTATTTATTTTTGCCAGGATTGATACTGTGGGTACCTCTAGCGTTGTATTGGCATAAAATAGTACTTAACTTTATTAAGCGTTATGCGATTAGTGTAATCACTGTTATTGCTAGTATCGGTTTTTGGTTTATTACTGCGCCAGATATTCGATTTGGACTTGGTTATTTTGTAGCCTTAATTGCCTTGCTCTATGTACCTATTTTCCAGGCTATAATGCAATCTCGGTTACAACGTAGGAGTTGGGAAGGGTTAGAAGTAGGGTTAATGATTGGGTTGGTCATGATTTGTCTAACTAAGACAGATGCTTTGGCTATACGCCGAGCATTGCTAATTACGTTATCTAACCCGGCTCCAACGAGTGATCGTTGGACCACACAAGATTTAGATGGTCAGACCTTCGCCATTTCCGAAAACTGTTGTTTGCCGCGAATATGCATTCCTGGCATACCTCCTAAGGTAGAATTGCGGGGTAATAATTTACAAGATGGTTTTCGAATTACACAATAAAGGCCATGAAATTCTCAATCATTACGCCATCCTATAATCAAGCTCAGTTTATTGAGCGCACTATTCAAAGCGTGTTGCAACAGCAAGGTGATTTTGAATTAGAATATATTATTATGGATGGAGACTCCACTGATGGTAGTATAGATATTATTAAGCGTTATGCCGAGCAAGATCATCGCATTATTTGGCGATCCGAACGTGATACTGGCCAATCCAATGCTATTAATAAGGGTCTCACTTTAGCCAACGGTGATATTATGGCC
>CAZZNZ010000143.1:0-2538 GCA_964655875.1 uncultured Gammaproteobacteria bacterium
ACCGGCCCAAAGGAAGGATCTCGATTCATACCAATAATTACTTCCCTATCTTTGTGAGTAAACGGTAATTGTGGTTGTACTAAAATACCTTTAAACTCGGCATTAGGATTATACGCTAAAATATCAGCGCGAATTTTTTTAAAGGCACGCTTAGCAGCTGCTACGCTAGTAATATTCAACGCAATACCACCAGCGTCCGCTTTGTGGATAATATCACGAGACGCTATTTTCATAGCTACCGGAAAAGCAGTGATATCGGCACAATCACTAATTGTGTTTAGCAACTGCGATTGAATAATGGGTAAATCGTAGTTACGAAAAATGCGTTCAGCTTCCTGTGTAGAAATTTGGGGATGGCCAAATGTATCTGGTAGAGAAACTGTTGCGCTCAATGTCTCTACCAGCTGACGGTATGCTTTCACCTTTCGTTCCGCCTGTTGAATCATCTGATCCATCGTGCGAATAGCACGTTCTGGAGTGTTGTAGTGAGGAATGTGCTGATCTCGCAAATACTGTCGCCCAGGCTGAACATTTTTTCCACCCATAAAACTAGCCAAAATCGGTTTACCGTATTGCTTAGCAGCCGTAGCAATCATCGTTGCTGTCTCAGAAACTTTAGTCATCGTTTGTGGGGTTAAAATCACTACAGCGCCACCAATAGTTTTGTCGATTAAAACCGTATGAATAGCATGAGCATAACGTTCCGGTAACGCATCTCCAATCACATCAATCGGATTCTTAGTATTAGCCGCACTAGGCAAACCTTTTCGCAATTGTTGTTGTAATTTTGAACCAAGCGTAGATAAATCTACCCTAGTTTTCTGTGCCGCGTCAGTTGCCATAATTCCTGGTCCACCAGCATTCGTGATCACCGCAATTTTTCTCCGTCGAGGCAAGGGTTGCTCGCTAAACGCTAGGCCTAGATCAAAAAACTGTTCAATGGTAGTGGCTCGAATTACACCGACTTTAGCAAAACCAGCGTTAATGGCTGCTTCCGATCCAGCTAACGAACCGGTGTGAGATCGAATCGCTGATTGCGCCTGTGGTGAACTACCCGCTTTTAGCACAATCACCGGTTTTTTTGGAGTAATGCGCGAAGCCACTTCCATAAATTTCATCCCACGATCCAAGCTTTCCAAATATAACATCATCACCTTGGTATAGGGGTCGGCTCCCAGATAGGCCAAACAATCCACTTCATCAAGATCGCTTTTATTACCCAATGAAATAATTTTACTAAAACCCAACTCGGTTTGATATGCCCAATCCAACATGGCTACATTCATCGCTCCCGATTGTGACACTAATGAAATGTTTCCAAGTTTTGGTAAACCAGCAGTAAATGAAGCGTTTAATTTTTCTGTTACATTTAAATATCCCAAACAATTCGGACCTACTAATTTAATATTATACTGTTTGGCAATATCTACTAACCGTTGTTCAGCTGCTGCACCATCTTGCCCAACTTCCTTAAACCCAGCGCTAATAATTACTACAAAGGGAATTTTTTTCTTACCGCACTCCACTAGCACATCGGCTACCAACTGGCCTGGAATACAAATCACGGCCACATCAATCTCCTCGATTACGTCTTGAATTGTTGGATATGTAGTCAATCCGTTAATTTTAGTTACCTTAGGATTAATTGGATAAACCTTGCCACGATAACCAAACTGAACAACATTCATTAACACATCATAACCAAGTTTACCGGGTTGATGTGAAGCGCCGATTACAGCTACAGCACTCGGTGAGAATAAACGCTCTAATGCTAGGACTGAAGACATGGTTACAGTATACCCTAAATTCATAGAACCTAACACCTCGGCTGTAATTTGTAAATTAGAGCGTTTCCAAATCCAGCGTCTGCTCAATATTAAGCTGTTGCACAAATTCTTGATCATGACTAACTACAATAATAGCACCACCAAAATTATTGAGCGCTTCAGCAATAATAGGAAGATGGCGAAAATTGATATGATTGGTAGGCTCATCCAAAATTAACAACCCAGGACGCTGTAACATAAAACGTGCATAACACAATAGACCTTTTTGACCCTCAGATAGTGATCCAATCGGATTCTGTAACAATTCTGATGGTAACAAAAATTGCGCAGCCGCTGCATAGATAGGCTGCTCTCCACCCTCTTGTTGAACAGCTTTCAATGCTTGATAAGGCGTGCTATCAAAATCTAATCCCGAAAAATCTTGACGATAATAGCCAATACGAACATCGGGTTCAATCTTTAAACCAGAGTGGTCTGGACCAGCCAACGCTTCTAATAACGTAGTTTTGCCAATTCCATTAGGACCAGTAATACGCAAAATCTCTTTTTTGCGTAACACTAAATCCACTGGTTTGATGATAGTTTGATCATGTTTAATTACCGTAACCACGGTAATTTTACCTACCGGGTTCGGCAACTCTTGAACAGGAATGGTAAACGATCGAATGGTTTTATCTTCTTGCCGAACATCTACTAATTGTTCTTCACTTTCTGCAATTTCTTCTTTCATTTTACTAGCCAATTTACGCAT
>CAZZNZ010000144.1:0-2492 GCA_964655875.1 uncultured Gammaproteobacteria bacterium
AACGATCCGCCGTCGCCGTCGCTGAAGATGGCACGATCTATTTGATTATAGCTGAGTATGGTGTACTAACCCTCAATCAATTTGCTAACGTTCTAATTCAAGAAGATTTGCCCGATTTTGAGATGGTATTAAACCTCGATGGCGGCACTTCAACCGGTTTAGCGGTTGTAGGAGATGCTGTGAATTACTTAGATGATTCCTTTGTCGTACCGTCAGTAATTGTGGTATACTAGATATCTATGCAACACCATCCCACCCATCACTATCGTACCAAATATAAGCTAGATACCGCTGTGGCTATCTTCTTTATGTTTCTGGGTACGGCTGTGATTAGCTTAGTATTTGGCATGTTGCTGTTTCCGGTCTTTACCCATGTGTGTGCAGATCAATTACTATTAGGAGTTGCGCGCATCGGTTACGGTGGGACCGCGGTATTAGTAGCTGGGTTGTTATTGGAAGCCTATAATTTATTTGAACACCATCGTAAGCACGTCGCTGTGATTGTGGCAGTCACATTATTAGTTGGTTTATTTGTCGTCATGATGATTCACCAGGTGGCCCAAGCCTATACCTGCGTTGGACTATGACCATCATTAATCCGCACGACATGACGCGCCACTTTACGCTTTGGGGGGTGTGTTTAACTGTCCCGTTATTAGCATTGGGTTTAATGTATTGGTTTCAACCGGTGCCGGTGGTGCAATTATTTTTACCAAGCATCACTGTACCCTCGGTGATTCAGTATGTATTGATTGGTGTCAGTGGTGTCTGCGCTATAGTAGCCATCTCCTTTAAATATGTCTTTAGTAATGAGCTAGTGGCCTGGCTCTTGCTAGAAATATTAGTATTGGTTGGCACTACTGCTGTGGCGTTTTACGGTTACAGTGAGTGGTATTTATTGTATTACGGAGCAGCTTTTTTGGGAGTATTATGTTTTGGACCTTACTTACATTTTGATTAACTATGTTATTGCTGTGGTGGTACGGTAGTGGCTTAATGGCATTGTTGCGTCAGGTTCGTGATCACGTGCAACAATTCGCTCGATCGTTAAATTTGCAAGTCCTCGCCAAGTATCTGTTTGTTCCAATGTATGGCTATAATGATATCTGGAGTCGGTTGATTAGTTTTGGTGTGCGTTGTGTCCAATTAGTGATCGTATCCATTGGTACTCTATTCTATATTGTGTTGGAATGCATTTTGGTGTTGTTGTGGTTAGCCGTTCCACCTGTTGTATTGCTGAACCTGCTTTATCAAATGATCGGCGTAGTATGGACCCAATAATTGTGCGCTGTAAACAATGTAATGGGTTCGGTTTTAATCGGACCATGTCGGATCAGCCGGTGCGTTGTACGACTTGTCAGGCTGAGTACGGCAACATTGCCTTTGTTGATGATGATATTATTGTTTGGCGACAAGCCTACGCTATACAACGTCGGTATTGGCGAGCGCTGAAGCGGTGGGGAGGGTATCTATTTGATTTTATACTGACGATGTTAGCCGTATTGGGTATTGGGATGATTTATCCCATCTTAACTAGTTTAATTGATCAGCCACAAGCCTTTGCTGATTTTTTTCAAACCGTTTCTCCAGAACGATTAGCCTTTTGGTTAGGTTTATTGGCTGTACTGCAACTCTATTACCGTATGGCATTTTCTCTTAGTCGGATTGGTGTGATTAAGCCGCTACGTCGTTTAAAAAGCCTGAATCAGTTACCATTACACCAGTGGGAAACGGCGATGACACTGGTACCAAAGTTAGCCATTGATGCTGGACAAATGGTGGCGTCTGATGCGCAGCACTATATTGATCAAGCAGAGCATATAGCGGCTATCTGGAAGCATCAACCTTCGCCAGCACATTTAGCCTACGTGTTAATTGAGCAAGCTGATGTGCGGGCAGCCTTGTTTCGCTTAGAATTATATGTCCCAGATATTAAAGCCGGCTGTGAACGAGTGGCACATCGTCAAGATGAACGACATAATAGTCGTTTTCAAGAAGCCTTATTATTAGCCTATGCCGAAGCGAGACAAAACAAGCGTTCACATATTGGAGCGTTAGAATTATTTGTGGGAGCAATTGCTAGTGATCCTTGGTTGGTGGCTTTATTGGATGACCACGCCGTCACCGTGCAAGAACTAAGCCATGTGGTGCATTGGGGGAATGTGGTGCGTGACATACTCAAGAAGGAGCGACGACGACAATCGCTGGCACGGTCAAAGCCTAAGAATCACATGAACCGCTCCATGACGGCCAGGCCAACCCGGTTATTGGATAGTATTTCTTATGATTACACGTTACAAGCAGCTACTAATCAGTTCACGCCAGCCATTGGTCGGGATCGAGAAATTGCCGAAGCCTTTCGTATTTTACAAGAGACTAATAGTAGTGTGATGTTATTAGGTGAACCCGGAGTTGGTAAAACCACCATCTTAGAAGGGATTGCCGATTTAATGACCGCTGAAGATGTGCCGGGTCCATTACAAGATAAGCGT
>CAZZNZ010000145.1:0-2466 GCA_964655875.1 uncultured Gammaproteobacteria bacterium
GGACATTACAACACTAACATGATCTTGCAAACGTACATCATTTAACACTGCCATTGGATCATCACACAGCAAAGCAATAGTCTCCAAAATACCACTGTAATCATTTGTCATGTAACTTGAGTCAATTAAGCGCCGCATATCTAATAACTGACTAAACGTTAAATTATGCAACTGCATCATTTCTTGCACTAATGGATAAAACTGTCTATCTTGCTGAATTAATTCTTCTTTATCTCCCACCAAGCCAAGCACAGCCAATAAATCATTCGGTCGATTTAGCAGATAATTAATATAAGCAGCGCACGATGGATAAGGCTCGTTATAATAATGTACTTGGGTGTATGGAGCTTGCTGATGGTGATCAAACATATACACCTGTTGCGGAAAAATATCCGCTAAACATTGAACAGTAGAAGCCGGAAAATTAATATCGCAGGTTAAAACAAAATCATAATCCTGACGTTGCAAATAATCGTATTGATCCGTCGTTAAATAATAATTGCCAATAAGTGGCATAAATGGCTCCATTTCAATATTAGGGAAATGCTTAAAAAAATAATTGATCAATATTGCTGCTGATGTTAAACCGTCAGTATCCCAATGGTGAATCACCACTCCCTTTTTTACATTTTTTGGTAACGTATTAAACATACATCATAAATTATTGCACAAAAATATTGCCATGTTGAATCAATAGATCAGAAATTTCTTTACGCATAATTTCTACTGGAACTGACTCTCTTGCTTGCAATAATTTACGAATAATAGTGCCTGATGGCCCAATCCGTTGATCATCGGAATGAGCACAAGTTTTAGCGGTAGCAACAGTTTCACATCGCTTGCAAAAGAAACTATTTTCTAGTTTTAAAATAGTAATGCCAATATCCGGAATGGTATCAAAAATTTCTTGCCCAGCATATGTGCCATAATATGTGCCAACTCCGGCATGATCTCGTCCCACAATAAAATGAGTACAACCAAAATTTTTCCGAATGATGGCGTGTAAAACGGCCTCACGTGGCCCCGCATAACGCATCTGCAACGGTAGAATAGATAATACAGCGCGATTACGCGGAAATACCTGCTCTACCATATATTGATACGAAGCTAGAATTGCTTCGTCGGTAAAATCACCAGCTTTCTTTTTTCCGATAACGGGGTTAATAAATAATCCATCAGTCACTTCTAAGCCAATGCGTTGTAAATATTCATGAGCACGATGAGGTGCATTGCGCGTTTGAAAACCCACAACGGTTTTCCAGCCTTTAGCTTTAAATAACAACCGAGTTTCTCGCGGATCCAAATTACGTTTATTAAACGGCTCCTTACTATCATCAATTAATTCAATATCACCGCCTAACAAATACGGCTGCCAACTATATACTAACGCTACTCCTGGATGCGCTATCTCGGTAGTTCGAAATACCTGTTGTGCTACAGTTTTAGCATTAAAAGTATATTTATCACGTACTGTTAAAACAGCCACTGGTTGTTTAGCCACGTTGGTTAACAACACAGGTGCTCCAATTTTAATCGCCCGAGCTGTTTCGGCTGATACGTCTAACACAAACGGTATTGGCCAAACGGTACCATCAGTCAATTTCATCTCTTGCACTACGCGATTAAAATCTGCCTGTACCATAAAACCCGTCAGTGGACTATACACTCCCCGGGCAATGTTTTTGACATCTTTTACTAACTCATCATTCAAAGTAATGCTTGGTAAGCTAGCTGCTTTGGCTTTCCAACGCGCCTGACCCTCTGCCGTTAAAACGCGATTCACCAAAACATTTTCATGTGATAACAAACTCATAACTAATCTAGGTATCCTAAATTTTTTAAACGCTCACGAATTTTATCTTCATCTGCTTGAGAATAATTAGCATTACCCGTAACTGTTGGTTGATGCGTTTGTTGTAGTTTTTTCTGCACTACCTGATCTAGAATGTAACTAACATACGTTGAAACATCTTTAAATTCTTGACTGTTGTTTATAATGGATTCGAGTTGTTGATATAATTTATCGTTAAGTTGTATTTGCGCCATAGATATTGTTAAACACTTTTAAATAAGATTGCTTGATTATTTTCCATGAGAACTTGTCATGAACTGCTTGTCTAATAGCCTCTGTATTGATTTGTGACACTAGGCTGTTTAACTTCATTATCTGTGATGCAAACGCCTCAGGATTACCCGATTCTACCAAAAAACCAGTCTGTTCGTCAATGACGGCGTCATGTAAACCCTCTAGATTTGCTGCTATTACTGGCACGCCAGCAGCCGCTGCTTCTAGTGCTACAATACCAAACCCCTCCATATTATTTTCTACTTGAATATTTGGCAACACTACTGCCGTTGCCTTGCTATACCACTGCTTAATAATATCATCGCCCACCTTACCAAGTAGCGTCACACGATTAGTGAACTGTAAATTACGAATTAAAGCGTGTATGCATGCATAATCAG
>CAZZNZ010000146.1:0-2385 GCA_964655875.1 uncultured Gammaproteobacteria bacterium
ATCATAAAGCTACTTTAGTTTTAGAAAAATATAGTAACAAAACTACGCAAACGCACATTTCTGTATTAACAGAGTGTGAAGTATTATCTTTTTCAACTTTAACTGATCAACAGATTAAAAAAATAAAAGCAGTTTTAGCACCATTTATTGTCTTACCAATCACATCAGAAATTTGTCAGTTCGCTGGCATGTTAAGGAGAAAATATACTGTGAATACCATTGATGCTTTAATTGCTGCGACAGCAAAATTACACAATTTAACTTTAATTACGTTTGATAAGGATTTTGAAAAACTCAAAGAAGTCTCAGTCGAAATAGTATCTTACGCATAGTCCCTTTACAAGGGAACGACCCTCTGTTATGCGTAAAGCTACGCAGAGGATTCCACGGCCAACCCCTTCCCAATTACTTAGCTAATATCGATTGGATAAGTTGAGAGAAGCATCAGTTCCTCCTTATTCACTATAGCTTCAGCGTAGGTGGATCCCTAATTATCAAGCTAATCTTTTAATCATGAAAATCATAGTTCAGACTATTAATTTAATTTGACGAGTCCAAAAAAAATTTCTATACTTTAATTCTCCAATTTCCACGTTAATCATTTATTCTAAGTTCAACCTATGGATGAAGCTAAACTCATCAAAAGTGTCGTTTTATTACAAACAGACGTAGCTACAATAAAAGAAACTTTAGCTACTCAAGTAGCAACTAAATCTGATATTGAGGATATTAAAATTCTACTTGATAAAGTTGTGCTTGGCATCAAGGATATACGAGAAGATCACACCGCTGCTATCGCCTGGCTACAACGTCATGACAAAAATTTCGAAGCGCATGATAAAATTATCGGGCACGATTGTAATTTTGAATTAGCGGTTGGTTGATTTTTCTAGCCAAATTGGCTGTTTTTTGCTATACTTACGGCCATGTTAGCTGCGGTTATGCCTAGTCGTCCTCAGCTGGTAGTTGATACCGCTAAGAATGTATTTTATTGTTTCATGATTGCGCTGTATATCAGCGTATTTATTTTTGCCAATAATGTAGCAGGTTTTAATTTAGCGCTATATATTTTTTGTTTTATAGGAGCAGCTGTGTTTATTGTGTTGCGTCCAGCAGCGGGATTATATGCCACTGTGCTTTTAACCATGGTTTATGAGCGCTTTTTTACATTAACATCGATTATCGTGAATCGAGTGGAGTATAAATTTTATCCATTAGATGCGTTATTATTGATTACGCTTGGAGTAGTATTTTTTACGAAAGACAATTCACCTTGGCTAAGCCGGGATAAAACCTTGAAATGGTTTTATATTGCCTCGGCAATATTTTTTACTATTTTAGGATTTAATTTTGTTCGATCCTTGGTAACTGGCGGAGACATAGAAATTGCAGTGAGCGCCATTAAAAATTACATTTTTTATAGTTTAGTCTACATTTTAACCATTCAATTAATTAACAATCGCCAACGGTATCACGAGTTCATCATGGTAATGTTTTGTGCGCTACTCATTATTTTAGGGATATTTTGGTTTGGGGTAATTACCGGTGAGGCGTTGTTTATTCAATTTATTCCGTTATCTACTTATGGCACGCGTTATCTAGGTGCGGGGCACAGCTTTTATGTCACCATCATGATGATCATTCTGTTTAGTTGGCTAACCTTTAAACAGAACATTATTCAGCGTTGGCCCATCTGGTTGCACTGGGTAGTATTATTAATGAGTTTTGTTGGGCTGGCTCTATCGTTGTTGCGGCATCTATGGCTAGGTCTGGTATTAGCATTAGCTGGAATGTGGTCATGTTATCCACTGGAATTAAAAGCTCGCTTGCTGAAAATATTTGCAACGATTGCTTTAGTTGGAGTGTTGGGCTTTGGTGGCATGGTGATGGTAAACAAATGGCAACAGGCAGTTGGTTTTGCAACTACCGATGTTTTAAGTAGTTTAATGATTCGGTTAGAATCGATCATTCAACTTAACTTTAGTGACGATAGCGCCTTGTGGCGCAAAGAAGGCTGGAAAGCTGCCCTACGTGCTTGGCAGCAACAACCTATTTTTGGTTTAGGTTTTGTGGCAAAAATTCGAGTGGAATTATTTGGTTATGAGAGTGAAATTCCGGCGCGGGATTTGCATAATGATTTTGTGGCATTGTTACTACAAACGGGTGCGGTTGGTGTGGGGGTAATGTTGTGGTGGTTAGGTTTGTTAGGATTATGGTTTATTCGCCAACTGCGTTACACTAATATAGCCGCTAAACAGCCGTTAGTGGAGCAAGCAATGTTATTAGTAGTATTTTTATTTAGCGCTGGATTCGGTACATACTTTGATATAAACTTACTTGTGATTTTTTTCTGGTTATTTTTAGGTTTACTGCATAATTATAAGC
>CAZZNZ010000147.1:0-2349 GCA_964655875.1 uncultured Gammaproteobacteria bacterium
ATTTTGAAGTTGATTAAAATGATTTACCAAAATCTCACAAGCCTGCGTAACTACAGTAGCTGGAGCTAAAGTACCGTCAGTGGTAACATCGAGCATTAATTTATCATAATTGGTCATTTGTTCTACTCGAACATGCTCAATTTTAAAATTGACGTTCTTTACTGGAGTATAAACGGCATCTACAGCAATATAACCTACATCTAACTTTTCATTTTCACGAGTTTCTACCGGCATATAGCCACGACCTTTTTGCACAATTACTGTCATATCAAATTTAGCAGCTGCGTCGGTTAATGTAGCAATTATTTGTTCTGGATTCCCAATTTCTACCTGAGCATTTTTATCAAAATTTTTAGCTTGAACTTTTTTCTTTCCAGATACAGTTAAATGCAACTCTACTGGTTCATCAGAAAATACATTTAAACGAACTTGTTTTAAATTCAATAAAATATCCACTACATCTTCCTTAACATACTTAATAGTAGAAAATTCATGTTCAACTCCTTTAATTTTTACAGCTGTAATAGCACCACCTGGAATAGATGACAACAATACACGACGTAACGCGTTCCCTAAGGTTGTACCGTAGCCGGGATAACATGGCGATATTGTAAATAATACACGGTTATCTCCTAATTCTGTACTAGCGATTTGACTTGGCAATTGAATGTCCATAGGCGTAAAAATAAGAAGTTGTTGATTATTAACGTGAATAATATTCTACAATCAGATTCACACTTAAACTCTGCTCGTAATCCTTACTAGTGGGTTTGGCAATGATTGTGACTTGCCAAGTATCAGGATTCACTTGCAACCATTGTGGAGCTTCATGCATTTTTAATGCTGGTACTTGATCTTGGAATAATTTACTTGCTTGTATTTTTGTTTTAATGGCAACAGTGTCATTAATTTTTACTTGGCGAGAGGCAATATCGCACACTTGACCATTTACTGTAACATGACCGTGATTAACAATTTGACGAGCTTGCCGACGAGTACTGGAAAATCCAGCTCGATAGATTACATTATCTAACCGCATTTCTAACAATTGCATGAACAATTCACTAGTGTTGCCTACTTGTTTACTAGCAGTAACGTAATACTTATGAAATTGTCGCTCCAAAATACCATAAAGTAATTTAGCTTTTTGTTTTTCTCTTAATTGCAAACCGTATTGTGTAGAGCGTGATCTTCGACTTTGTCCATGTTGACCAGGAACAAAGTTACGCTTACGTACAGCACACTTCGCACGGCCGCAAACGCTTTCTCCGATGCGACGACATTGTTTACAACGTGGTTTTAGATTTCTAGCCATAATTCTAATTACTCATTTATACTCGACGTGGTTTCTTAGGACGGCAACCATTATGCGGTACTGGGGTAATATCCTTGATAGTTAAAATGGTAAATCCAGCGGCATTAATAGCGCGCAAAGCGCCATCTCGTCCATTACCAACACCTTTAATAAACACATTCACTTCTTTTAAACCAACATCTTTAATCTTTTCAGCAGTTTCACGAACAACTATCCCAGCAGCATAAGGCGTAGCTTTTTTAGGACCGCGGAAACCATAGCGTCCAGAACTACCGCTAGCCAACGCGTTACCGAACTCATCGGTAAAAGTAATGATCGTGTTATTATAAGTAGATAAAACATGAATTGCGCCTTTACTGACGATTTTCTTTTTCTTCTTTTTACGCTTAATTTCCGTTGCCATAATAATAGATTAAGTTTTTTGATCAGCTACTTTACGACCTGAGCCCATTGTTCTGCGCACATTACCACGCACCGTGCGAGAATTAGTCTTAGTACTTTGTCCACGTAATGGTAAGTGTTTACTGTGTCGAGAACCACGATATGAACCAATTTCCTTCAAACGCTTGATATTTGATAATATTTCTCGACGTAACTCACCTTCAATAGCAATCTCATTTTTATCAATATAGTTTTTAATGGAGTTAAGCTGTGCTTCGCTTAAATTTTTTGCACGAATATTTGGATCAATATTTGTAACTTTCAAAATTTTCTTTGACAATGTTAAACCGATACCAAAAATATACGTTAACGCAATTTCGATACGTTTTTCATTAGGTAAATTTACGCCTGCGAGACGAGCTGCCATAATATATAATTAACCTTGACGTTGTTTATGTTTAGCAATTACACAAATTACGTGTACTCGACCAGAACGACGCACAACGTGACATTTAGCACAAATAGGTTTGGTAGATGACTGCACTTTCATAATTTGATGTTTAGAAACGATAAGTGATACGGCCTTTTGTTAAATCGTAAGGAGTCATTTCAATAGTAACTCTATCTCCTGGTATTACCTTAATACGATGCAT
>CAZZNZ010000148.1:0-2344 GCA_964655875.1 uncultured Gammaproteobacteria bacterium
ATTCCCTGGCTTTCAAAATCTACAGCTGGTGTGGCTACAATTTGGTAGAGAAAAGGAATAGCCAATTTGTTTTTAAAATAAAGTAATGATTTAGCTGGTTTAAGATCACTCGTTTTTACCTCAACTGCAAACCAGGGCTGTTGATTAATGGTAACAATAAAATCCACTTCATGGCCTTGAATATCACGAATATATTGCAGCTTAGCTTTATACCCCTGTACATCTACTAAATAATGGACAAATTTCAATAAATGGCCGGCCACAATATTTTCTAGCCTGGCCGCTGGCGTTTCAACTTGAGACCAATCCAACAAATATAGTTTTGGCTCTTTGCGCAAGGCTTGAATAGTGCGCGCCATAAACGGATAGATGCGAAAATGATAATAGAAGTGTTCTAAAATTTCAACCCATAAGGCAATGGTTTTGTGCGTTACCTCAAAATCTTCCCGCAAACTATTCAGCGATAAACGAGAGCCAACTTTTTCGGACAAGTTATCTGCTAACAACTGTAGTGCTGAAATATCGCGCACTAACTCAACCGCGCGAATGTCTTCCCGCACCAAGCGATCAACCCGTTCAGTTTGCCACCGTCGTAACGTACGCTCATTTTGAGCAAATAATGGTTCCGGAAAGCCACCAAACTTCCACAACTGATCAAACTGCTCTCGTGTACTAGCTTGAGTTGAGAATACGAGAGGTTGAAATGGTTCAACCGTGGTAGATTGCTGCAACAGCTCGGCCACAGAAAATGGATGAAGCCGATAATAATGATAGCGGCCTAGCAATGAATCACCGCCTTTTTTATATAAATCTAAACGAGCACTGCCTGTTACCAATAAGGCATACTGGTCATGCTTAATATCATAAATGCTTTTGATATAGTTTTTCCATTGCCGATATTTATGCAATTCATCAAACACCAATAATTTAGAAGTGGTAGCAAATTGTTCTTGCGTAATCTGCT
This sequence comes from uncultured Gammaproteobacteria bacterium, assembly GCA_964655875.1. GTDB lineage: Bacteria > Patescibacteriota > Patescibacteriia > UBA9570 > UBA9570 > JBAZWO01. Next base: position 965 of record CAZZNZ010000148.1, read on the forward strand.
GACGAGCTGTTTTGCTATCCCAATTTAAATACATATATTCGCCTTGTTTATCACCAATTTGATGCGCCAACGTAGTTTTTCCCACCTGGAGTGGACCACCAACAAAGACCATTTTTGATTTTAGATCTTGTTCAATAAAAGGCTGTAAATATCGGGTTATTTTCATATAAATAGTATACCATGGTAGAAAAAAATGTCAATAATTTTATACTTTGGTAGAAAATTTAGTATTATTTTTCCATTCCGGAAGAAATTTCAAAGGCGTTCCCCATCAGCGACACCGAAAACTACGGCATCTACGAGTGGCGCACCCTCGAGGTTATGGTGCGACAGAATGATATTAAGACTTCAGTGTTTCTATTTTTTGAGCGCCGCATAGCGCTTGGCCACAATCTCCCAATCCACTACTTTCAAAAAATTCGTGACGTAGGCGGCTTTGTCGGTACCATAATCAATGGCAAAAGCGTGTTCCCAACAATCTAGGGCCATAATAATATTATTGTGTACCGGAAAGTTTACATTATGTTCATACATAATGTAGGTGTGCAACATATCATCGACATTATTTTTGGTTAATACTACCCAACCTGGCGTAGACGCCGCTGACCCTTTTAAATCGGCTTCAAATTTTTCCCAAGATCCCCACGAGGCAATAATCGCTTTTTGTAGGTCTTCCACAGCCGGAGACATCGTAGGATTCATATTCTCAAAATAACTTTGGTGCAAGTACGAACCATTAAAAGCCACTACTTCGCGCCGCTTTAACTCAGAAAATGCTCCGTAACTATAGTTACTGTCTTTTGGATCGGTCACTTTTAATTTTTCTTGAATTTCATTGAGTTTCTTCACATAGCCAGCATATAACCCTAAGTGCGTTTCTACCTGCCGATCGGTCATACCCGGTAAATTGCCAATTAAATGAGAAAAATCCTTGATAATATGTTCCATAATAATATAGTATTAAAATTTATAGTGCCTGATAATTCCATGTAATGGTATCGTTTGCATTTAATATCGTTTCATTTAACCCAGAATTTACCGCTACTCCGTTGATTTGAAATGTCCAATACATGTTAGAATTTGGATTAGTTGCAACACCACCAATTGCTACTACATACTTACCTAGTCCTGCATTTTCTTTAGTAGTATAATTTAATTGATTTTCACTATCCACTTGCTCCATCACAGCCTCAACTGAACTATTCACAGGAGCTACTACCGTATAGGTTTTAGTTGTACTACCATCATTAATTACAACATTCACTGTAATAGGCTCAGGCTCTGCTACTGCAGTGTTTACATTGGTATTCGTATTGGATTTGGTCTTACAACTTACTCCCAAGGTAGCTAACACTATGAAACCAGTTGCAGCTAAGATAA
>CAZZNZ010000149.1:0-2337 GCA_964655875.1 uncultured Gammaproteobacteria bacterium
GGCTTAGGATGAATAATCATTTTTATTTAATTTTTTTATGGCGTTTTGAAATTAAGCGCTCTACTTCTTCTTGAAATTCTACTAAATCCTCGAATTCTTGATAAACAGATGCGAACCGAATATAAGCAATTTTATCTAGTCGTTTTAAATGTTTCATGACAATATCCCCGATAGTGCGCGAAGCTATTATATCAGATTTGGCGGCTAATTGCACATCCCGCTCAATCGCGGCTAGCAATTTTTGGAATTTTTCTTCATCATTTAACCTTTTTTCTAAAGCAATATGTAACCCACGCACAATTTTTTCTGTAGAATAAGATTGTAAATTACCATGATGCTTCTGTACTTTTAGATTCAAAATTTCCACCTGCTCTTTAGTAGAAAACCGAAAAGCACACTTAACACATTCACGCCTGCGCCGAATCACCATGCCTTCATCAAGCACGCGAGAATCGAGCACTTTAGTATCTTCCGCTAAACAACCTGGACAACGCATTTATTTTACATCATCTTCTTCCGAATGAAAGCTGGAACTTCTAAATCTTCATCTTCAGAATTATCCACTGGAGCTTCATGCATAATATTCTTATTACGGAAAGCTGGTGGCACAGCATCGCGATCATCGGCTACCGCTGAACGGCTAATAACAGAGGCGTTTGTAGTGAATGAAGTAGGCCGAACCGCTTGAATTTTTTTAGTAGATTTCGTGCCATGACCAAAACCAGTAGCCACTACGGTAATGCGCACTTCATCGCCCATAGATTCATCAATATTGGCACCAAAAATAATTTTGGCGTTGGGATCAGCCGATTCAGTAATGACTCTAGCAGCCTCATTCACTTCATACATCCCTAAATTTGGACCGCCCGTAATGGTAAATAAAATACCACGAGCACCATCAACATCTAGCTCTAATAAAGGACTATCCACTGCTCCTTTGGCTGCTTCCACAGCACGATTTTCACCAGTGCCTTTACCAATACCCATTAAAGCAGAGCCGGCGTTGGACATTACCGATTTAACGTCAGCAAAATCAACATTAATTAAACCGGGCACAGTGATTAAATCAGAAATTCCTTGTACACCTTGAAACAATACATCGTCAACAGTTTTAAAGGCATCAAGTAAGGAAGTTTTCTTGTCAATGATTTGCAATAAGCGATCATTTGGAATAGTAATAATCGTATCTACTCGTTCTGCCATTTCATTTAAAGCTGCTTCACCAATTTGTTTACGTTGCTCTCCTTCAAAAGCAAAGGGCTTGGTTACTACAGCAACAGTTAAAGCACCGGCATCTCGAGCCATACCCGCAATGGTTGGACCAGCTCCAGAACCAGTACCACCGCCTAAACCACAGGTAATAAACACCATATCAGCTCCTTTCATTAACTGAGTTAACTCTTCTTGAGATTCTTCAGCTGCTTTAGCGCCAACCGATGGATCCATCCCAGCTCCTAAACCACGAGTAGTGCTCTTACCAATATGAATTTTCTTTTTAGCTGGATTATGATGCAACGCTTGAGCATCGGTGTTCACTGCCACAAATTCTACTCCTTTTAGACCGCTGGCAATCATGCGTGATACAGCTGATCCGCCAGAACCGCCCACACCAATTACTAAAATCTTGGCGAAGGTTTCAATGTCTGGTTTTACCTCCATATATTTTCCGTTAGCCATATTATGTATAATAATTAACGATTATTTTTTGTATTTATTGTCTACGAATATGTATAATACTGTCTACGTTAAAAAACGTCAACCTTTTTGAACACAAAAAGTGTTCTTTAATACAGAACGCTTTTGATCATAGCTAGAGATGAATACTTTTTTTGTGCGGAAAAAAAGTCGGATAAGGAAAATATTATGGCAGTAGACTTTTAAACCATTTTTTCATCTTCAGAGTGGCATCGCTGACTGATGAAAATTTAGCCAGAGAAGAAAAATGACTAGCTTGTGGACCAGAATTTAAACCTTGCCCCCATAACACTAAACCTAATGCCGTAGCAAATACTGGATCATGAATTTTATCAATTGCGGTTTTAAACTGACGAGGCACTCCTACTGTGGCAGGTAAATAAAATTGTTTTTTAGCAACTTCTACAATATTATTCAATTTAGCTCCCCCGCCTGTCAATACAACACCAGCAGGTAACATGCCATGACGGTTAATAAGTTTAAGCTCTTTATTCACCATCGCAAAAATCTCTTCTAAACGTGCTTGAATAATTTCGGCTACTTCGCGACGTGATACTCGTCCATTTTCATTCGGATCTAAATCACGCAAATCAATCTCTTCGTGCTTACCAATATCCTCTGGTAAGGCACTACCATGTTCCG
>CAZZNZ010000150.1:0-2332 GCA_964655875.1 uncultured Gammaproteobacteria bacterium
TGGCGGAGAGAGCGGGATCCTCCTTCGTCTTCACTGCGTTACGACTTCGGCGGACAAGTTCGAACTCAACTGAATTCGTTTCCGAATAAATTCTCTGCCAGAACCTGATTTTAAATATTTTTCAAACTGCGCAGCTTCTAATCGAGTTCTGAATGCTGCATAAAATAATATTTGCCAGGGTCGTTTTTTACTTGTATATTCTTCACTCCCTGCATTATGTCGTTCTAAACGTTGCTGTATATTATTAGTTAAACCAATATAAAGAGTTTGGTCAATATCGCTTTGTATAATATATGTGTAGAACATACTAGGTAAAAATAGGGATGGCGGACTTGTCCGCCGTAGTGAGCACAGCGAACGGAGGCGGAGAGAGCGGGATTCGAACCCGCGGTACGATTGCTCGCACACACGCTTTCCAAGCGTGCTCCTTAAACCACTCGGACATCTCTCCAATGCGGCTCTAGTCTACCTAATTTTTTCGATGTGGTAAAGTTTCTACTAAGGGAACCTTAGTTTTTACCAATAATATAGCCATTATCATGGCTCCAATCGTATTAAACGTTAAATCCAGTAGGGTGTTAGTGTAATAGCCAACTTCATTACTGGCTTTAAAGGTCAATACCGCTATAAATTCAATTAACTCATTAATTACGCCTAAGCCCATACCAATTAATACTAGCAAAATAATAAAATAATTATCGTGATGTTCAAATGGATTACGCAGTACCGGTTTTAACATCGCATAAGCTAACATTACCATTACGCCACTGCCGAAAGTGTGCACAAAATTATCATATTTAAAAATGTTCGGTGAAATTAACCAAATATCATATAATCGAATACCGTGAATATAAAAATTCCCACCTAGTAGATGTAATAAACCCAACATCGATAAACTTAATAAAATAATTGGATAAAAGTGCATGCGGCGATGAATGAATAAAATCACACTAATGGTCATTACCATCATGGCTGTGTAATAAATAAATTCTGTATTGCCGCTAACCAAGGCGTTAATAGCAAATAGAGTAACGTAAATTAATGTAAAATATACAATAAATTTTTCGAATTTTTGGGTTGTGAGTGATGGTGTAGTAGCCATAGTTATGATTTTACAATGATAATCACTTTCTTACCATTGGCAACATCTCCACCATTCCAATCGTGAGCAGCATTATATAACGTATCGTAACTATATTGATAGTTAGTGCCTTTTCTTGTGCCTGGATCATTGGTAATAATTTTTGTGGCCGTGTAACCTTTAATTACTAGCATATGATACGGTGGTCCAGGCGGGGTAAAATTTGGATTACCTAATTGCCGGCCTGCGGCTGGTAAAATCACCGGATAACCCTGCGCTAAAGCTCGTTTTACATCATCCCAACTAAAATTATAAATTAATTCTGTATCCAGTTCATAAAATTTCTCAATCGCCCGAGCAGTTTCTGCAGCAGTCATATCAATTGGATAATCTAAGGTATGGTTATTGTAATTTACTAGTTCCAAAATCGCCGCATCGGCATCGTTGGCATCAATAATAGCACGATCTTGTAAGAACCGGCCAGCCATCAGCATGCTAGCTTCTTCACAAGCTTCTTGGTAGGGCAGTTCCCAGTTAGCGTGTGGCGCTTGCGAGGTAAAAGGGATAGCTAAATTAATCGATTCGGGAATTTCTACAGATTCCTTAGGTATATCCATATTTACATTTTCAACATTGCTATTATTGTTTGTATTATTATTGTTCGAATTTTTCGTTTCAACCATTTCAAAATTTTCCACGGGTTGTTCAACTGGAATGGGTTCTTGTTGATCACGCGCATTATACCAGTCACGTATCTCACTTCGCTGCAGATAAGCGATGCCTGCTACCAGCATAATACAACCCACTATACCAATGATTATGAGACGTGCTGTTTGCTTGGCCATAAGCGTTTTAAAATTAAAGTTTTGACACTAGTAATTTCTGGCATGCGCAAGGCTAGCGCCAATGCCAGATACACTATTGCCCCCACCATAGCACCAATTATTAGCGTAGGCAACGCGCGTAAGCCGATACCGGTAATCACTAATAACGCTAAGCCCATACCCAAGCAGGCGATAAAACTTTTGCCGAGTGTAATCAACACAGTCCGATCCAACTGATAGATGCGTTTATGATGCAACCAATAAAATAGTAAACTCACTTGCACCGCTGCCGTGCACACAAAGCCTAAAGCTAAGCCGCTTGCTCCTAAGCCAGGTGCTATCCACCAACACAGTCCAATATTTAGCACCATAGCTAGGATTGCTATCACCACTGGTGTTACGGTATTATGGCGGGCATAGAAAGCAC
>CAZZNZ010000151.1:0-2318 GCA_964655875.1 uncultured Gammaproteobacteria bacterium
GACCAGACTGCGACTGGAAACCGAAAAACATGTTTGGAATAGTCCAAAACATTTAGCTCAGTGGTCTTACGCGCGCATTAAACAACTAAAACAGCGCCAATTAGCCTTATTGTGTGGCGTCGCGCTAACGCTTAAGCCAGGCGGCACATTAGTGTATTCTACTTGTGCCATTACTCCCGAAGAAAATGAGCAGGTAGTTGAGAAATTTCTAAAAAAACGTGGTGATACGTTCCAATTAGTTAGCCAACAGCGGGTTTGGCCAGATGCGCGGAAAAATTTGGACCCAATGTTTGTAGCGAAACTTACTCTTGCATCGTAAACCAACCTATGTTAGTATAACCCATATGAAAATCAATAAAGAATTACTCAAAGGCTCATCCGAGCTATTAGTGCTATCAGTTCTAAAAGAGGAACCATTATATGGTTATGAAATTGCCAAGCGTATTAAGGCTACTAGCCAGGAGTTATTTACCATGGGTGAAGGCACACTTTATCCTATTTTACACAAACTCGAACAAGCCAAGATGTTAAAATCATACTGGCAAGAATTTGGTGGCCGTAATCGCAAATATTATTCTATTACCAAAGCCGGATTGGCCGAATTAGAAGAACGCGCAACGGAATGGAAAGCATTTACTCACGCCATTAATGCCGTTATCTTAGGATAAATGAAGCCCAAAACCTATCATGATAAGCTAATTCTAGCCGAATTAAACAGTCATATTTTAGATACAGTAGATGAACTAATGGCGGATGGCTATTCACAGTCTGCTGCCGAAAAACTGGCTCAAGAACGCTTTGGTAATCTGAATAAAACCGCTAAGACTCTAAAAACAATCAATCATCCCGTATTTAATGTTAAATTTAGCCCCTTAACTTGGGTAACTTTTTTTTATTGTGCAATAACCAGCTTGTTAGTAATGGGATTAAAATTACCACTACCATCCATACTTCAAGATTTTATTCAAATAGCTTTGTTTTGGTTGGCGCAAGTTGGAGTTATTGGCATTACTATGCTCATAAGCTACTGGGTATTAAGTTATATCGGACTTCATCATCATACTTGGGCTTGGGCGAGTTATAGCTTAACTTTTATACAAAACTGTGCGCTAATTGCGATATTAGACATCGATCATTTTGAAGTGCTGTTACATAACCTAATACTACTTGGGTTATTTTATGTTACCACCTTTTACACTTGGGAATACTTAGATTTAACTTGGCGTAAACTATTGGTATACACCTATATTATAGTTAGCACAGTACTAGTATTGATTAATCACCGCTTATTTGAATGGTTGTATCAAGCTAAATGTTTATTTATTACTCCCGATGCCATTGCTGTAGCTAGTTGTGTTCAAGTATGGTGGTTTAGCCCGCTACTCTGGCCAATCTATTTAGCTTTAATAGTAGCAACCAGTTATTTAGGTTATGGTTTAGTACATTATTGGAAAAATGCCGGCTCAAGCTGGGCCAGAAAAATAATTAGCACTAGCGTCATTGGTGTTATGCTAGTACTACCTTGGTTTATTCACGATATTAATAATCAATCCGAATTAGATATTCTACCTTGGAAATACCAAATTAATCACGCTTACCAAGATATCTTAGGACGTAATCCTGAAACCAAAGATATGAATTTTTATGCCACCAGTCGTGCCTTTGAACACATGTTGAGAGTGCGAGAAACCTTATACAACTCTACTGAGCGTCAACTAAAAATTCATCAGATCTATCAACAAATTTTACAGCGTAATGCCACGGCAGAAGAGATTCAACGCCATAATCAACATCAGCAGTCGATTGGTGAAATCTACTATCTACTCACCCAATGAGGCTTGCACCTGTTGCACTAAATAGTTATGCTTATCAAGTAAGCTATTGTGCGAAGCCATTACTTCTTTATCTACTACTACAACATCGGTAATAGCCGCAGTGTTGCCGTCACGCAAGACATTTTCGAACTGAATTGAATAGTGTTGAGCCGCTACCATATAATCTTGAAAAGCTCTTCCCACATCAGCTGTCGCCTTACTAGACACATGAATCTCATCAGCGCGTTGGGCAAACTTATTATAATCGGCTACAAATTGATCAAAATCACTTTGCACAGCAGCGCTATCTATCGTAGCGGCATCTTTACTATAATCTTGAATCCAGTTTTGATAAGAAGTGAGTAAAGCTTCTGCGTCTTTGGTTAAGGTATCTTGCGTTAACGTTACAAATTCAATTGGATCAGCGGTATTTTCATCAATCCCTAAATCAACAGCCATTTGATATTGCTCTATCACATCAAACAAAGCTTGTTGTTTAGCAAT
>CAZZNZ010000152.1:0-2299 GCA_964655875.1 uncultured Gammaproteobacteria bacterium
ATGATACCGAACTGACCATAGAGTTTTGTACTGGTCACTTGAAAGACGTTAAAACCACGAGAAAGTGAACCACGACCTCCAAGATGGAGTATGTTTATAAATCCTTTACCAAAAGTAATGGGATTAAGTAAAACTTTTTCTACCCTGTTACGACAAATAATAGCCTCAACTGTACTTGATGAACCATTAATAGCTACTGATACACGAGGCATCTGCTTAACGGCTGTACGCATGATCTGACGTACAATGCCAGCTACTGTAGTATCACCAATGTTAGGATTTTTACCAGTAGCGCCATCATATTGAGCATTAGCTATAGTATCGAGACGTTTGAAATCTCGAATAGCATTATCAACAAATTCTTTACCTTTTTGCCATTCTTGAAGATACTGAGTGACTTTTTGATCGGGAGTAACTTTAGTTTTATCCATGATTATACTATATCACCTATCACGCCAATGTTTACACCTTCAAGAACACCGTTCACAACCTCAAACGAAGTGTTTTCTAGTTCACTGGCTACTCTAAACTTAACTTCATTAATAACAGGATTAGGCAATCTGATCCGGCAACGCTTTTTAATCTTTAACGAGGCACTATTCTCACCAGCAAAAGGCATTGGAGTAGACCAATTAATCACGCGGTTATTGAATGATTGATATAACAAACGAGGATTACCCCAACCACCAAAGAAATTGCGTGTATGTGAACCATTCGTAAAAGTTTTACGCTTAGTCTTAACTTTACCTTTTTTATTTACATACGAAATATCAATAACAACTGTACCTATAAATCCAGCTAGATAAATAACAGCTTGAGTAGCTGCAAAAAAAGTGTTTCTAGCTTGATTACCAGCTAATAACGCGCCCTCGACTACTACTGGATAAGGGGATGAAGTGCCATCACTTTCTTCATCTTCAGCAACATAAGTTTCAGCCAATTTAAAAAACTTATTACCCTGACGAATATACATAAAGCTATCACTGTTAGGTGGAGAAACTGCGCCAAGCCAATCAGCAAGTATGTCCCAAATATACCATTTAGGTTTTTGTTTATTAGATAAATCATATACAAGTATCTGATTATTATAATTATACCCCTGAGAAGGCACAGTAAACATAACAAGATTATTCCAAGGAGCGCCCACAATCTTATCAAAACTAGCATTTTTAATAGTTGAATAAGTCCTTTGGACCGCTTCACTAACAATAGAAGGCGAAAGTACATTTTGAAGATCTGTCTCAGTTTTGATCGAAGTAATACCATCAGATGATGGAAATAGTAACTGACCTAAGTAATTTACCACTCCATAACGAGCATAAACTGCAGAAGCACCAGCATTAAGATCATCAGCACCCCAATACTGAATAGTAGTATTACCATAAGTAAGTGTTTTCAAACTGATAATCTGTTGCTTAGAAACACCTTCAGTACCAGAAAATAGAGCTAGGAGATTAGGTATGTTCTGGTTATTACGAAAGCCAATGACAGAAGTAGGATAGTAATTCGTACCCTTCAGGAGCGGCAAACGTTGCGCGCCGTTATTAGCTCCGAAGGATACGCCATCATCAGTTAGACCACCGAAATATAGGTCATAAGGATTGTCTGGATCACCATACAGTACAGGTATACTGCCTACCATAGTTCCGGCAGCGGCCTTAATACCAGCAGTTGAGTTGGTGTCTGGTGCAGTATTGTATGAAATATCAAATGGAATTGAACCGTTATCAACAAAACTGGCCTCACTAGTAGGAATATTAGACCTCAACATGGCTAAATCGCTTGCAACAGGTGTTGTGCCTTGCAAAGCTATTGCAGCGTACAAGTTACGACTTGTAGCACCAGCTGGCGGTGTATCGTTGAATGTAAGTGTTAAATATTCAGTTCCATCACTAGCCCACGTTGAACGACTTTTTGATACTGCCTGAGAAAGTATTGGACTAATAGCAGTTTCTCCACCACCATCAGAGTTGTAGGTATAAGCATAGTACACCCTAAAAGCACCAGAAGTAGATATGCCTGTAGCAGCAGCTGTGATAGCTGGAACAGGATCAAGAACAGCTGTAAATTGAGTCATCGTAAGATCTGACAAATTGATATAACGAAGCGTGTCCACACCATTCATACAAAATAGAATGTCATTTACACGCAAAAAAGTAGTAATGACACCTTCTGTAGTAGTTATTGCATTAGAACCACCACAAGAGGTCCAAGAAGTATCATTAGGTTGACAATACCTTACTTCTTCATCATCAGCTATAAAATGATAAATTTCACCATCATAATAAACAGTTGCAAC
>CAZZNZ010000153.1:0-2293 GCA_964655875.1 uncultured Gammaproteobacteria bacterium
AATAACTAATATCAGCAATGACGGGTGTAACGCCTTTCGGTAAATCAGAAAACTGTTTAGCTCCATAGCGCGTAGCGGCTCCGCCATTGAGCCAAAAGAGTAATAACTGATCAGCTTGTAGAGCCTCTATGCCCACGGACAAGTGCTCATCATTATAAATGACTGCTTGATCTGGTGTGGGAACGGCTAATTGTTCAACTGGAATCACAAAACTATTTTGATCCAATTCGCCAGATTGTAATTTTAAATGTAGCGCTTTGACGTGATCAGGATCAATGCCTTTAGCGCGTAATTGGGTTTGAATGTCGTTTTGGTGTATACGTAACATCGTATGCTATAGTATAGCCATGAAGGAGTTTATTCAAGCCCTAGCACATGATGCTGGTGATTTTTTGCTAAAAGCCTATAAAAACCAGGCTGTTCAGAATACAGCCATCCGACAAAGTCCTAAGGGTTTAAAATTGGCTGAAGATAAAACCATCGATCAGTACATTATTCAGCGGATTCAATCTGCTTACCCAGATGATCCTATTTTAACGGAAGAAAGTGGTCAGTTGGATGGAACCACGGGGCGCCTGTGGATTGTTGACCCCATCGATGGTAGTGTTAATTTTTCTACCCACAATCCTTTTTTTGCTATCTCCATTGCTGTGCTGATTGATGGGAAATTAGAGTATGGAGTGATTGAAGCGCCATTGCTTGGCGAGCAGTTTTTTGCGCAGCGCGGGCACGGCGCAACGGTGAATGGTCAGCGCATGCAAGTGTCTGCAACCCCTACCCTACAACAAGCCTATGTAGTGAGTTGCGACGGTGGGATGACAGATAGAACAGAAGTATTTTCTACCGTCATTCGCAATTATTATGATCAAGTAAAGGATATGCGTAAACTGGGTTCAGCAGCTTTGGAATGTGCTTGGGTGGCCAGTGGACGAGCTGATGCCTATATTACCATGGCGATTGATGCTTGGGATGTCGCGGCTGGCGTGCTGCTGATTCAAGAAGCAGGTGGTACGGTCACTACCTTTACAGGGGAAGCTTGGCAACCACACACTAGTGACCTCATCGCTTCTAATGGGCTGTTACAAGAGCAGATTGCTCAGCGTTTGTGGTGAACTTTGTACTTATGGTATCTTAATGGGATGGGAAACCAGGTAGAGGCAGAGCGATTATTTAAAGCAAAAATGGTGGCACTGATTGGCATGTATTTTGGCGATGATACAGCCGTGTTGTATAAATCTACTTTTGAACCATTGCCAATTGAATTTGTCGAGAAAACTGCAGAAAAATTACTAACCGATTATTTAGGGAGTGAACGAGCCCGGGCCGTGATTAACGAACTAAAACATCAACCCATATGATCCGTTACACGTTATCTTTGGTCTGGCTAGGAGTATTGAGCTTGGGAACGGTGGTTGCCTATTGGTATTTACCAGATAACACCACAGCACATTGGTGGCAAGCTGCAGTATATGTGTTTGCCCCTTGCACAGCCGCAGTGGCCGGAATGTTTGCGACGCGTCAATATCGTTTACGCTCGGCACAGGGCCAAGCCCTAGCTGTATTGGCTTTAGGAGTAAGCGGCTGGTGCGTTGGTGAGGTCTTATGGACGTACTATGATCAAGTTGCTCAAATTGATCCATACCCATCCATTGCCGACCTCTTTTATTTAGTGGGTTATGTATTATTTGGTGTTGGTATCTTTTTAGAGATACGATTCTTGCGCAGTATTGGTAAACAGCGTTTTCCTGAGCAGCAATTTGTGTTATTAGGGATTATTGCGGCTTTACTAACGTGTATTGCTCTGTATTTTGGGGTATTTTTAGCGATTAAACCAGAATACTCATTATTTGAAAATAGTGTGGTGATGTTTTATGGGTTAGCCGATGTAGCGATTGTAGTATTTGGCTTAATGATTGGATTAATCACTTGGGAGATGCGTGGTGGTAAGTTATCAAAACCGTGGTGGTGGTTTTTAATTGGCATGACCTGTGTGTTCGTAGCTGATATTTTATTTGCGATGTACACGGAACCGTATGAAGCCGGACAGTATATTTATATTGCCTTGTTAGATTCCCTCTGGATCTTTAGTTACATCGCTATTGCCTATGCGTTTGTTCAACAGACGTGGATTGTGTATTCAGTGAAACAACAGGCGCTACAACATTCCAAATAGGTACAGTGATGCCGGGATGGTGATTAAGGCTAATACGGTACTTAAGCCCACTGCCACCGCCGCTTGTTCGGGGTGTGTTTTTAGTAGCGCTGCATAGGTAATGGTATTAGCAGCAATCGG
>CAZZNZ010000154.1:0-2285 GCA_964655875.1 uncultured Gammaproteobacteria bacterium
CAATAGCAGTAATGTGTTTTTTTACATCGCGCACAAATAATTTACGAAAACTTTCCACCTCTGTTTCAGATTTAGCTTGCATCATGTAATTAAAATTTTCGAGCGGAAATTTGGAATCAATACCAATAAAACCATTATCAGTCCGTAAAATCGCATCTACAATTTCACCGCTAGTAAATTTATACTGCATCTGAAATAAATCTTGCGGAAAATTTTGACTAAGTAAATCACGCAAAATTTGTTCACCAATATTACCACGTAACTTTGGCGACTTTAAAAAAGTCTGCAAATCTTTCATGTTATGACCAATTTCCTGCACCTGACCAAGACTCTTATTCACTTCCGCAATTACTCGCGCCGCGTTATCTAACCGTGTATTTAAGCCCGAACTGACATTATCCAAGCGCTGCTGCATGCCCTGAATATTTTGGTTCAGCATCGCCATAGCTTGGGTATCTTGCGGCGGAGGTGTAAGCGTTTTTAACTTTTTATCAATGATAAAATAAAAAACAACTAGCGCAATGAATAATATAACCAATATAATCCAATCCATAATTATAGCTCTATCTCTCACTCTCCCTCTAAAATAAGAGAGACTATCGGGGGAAAAGAGGTTTTTAGTGTATCATTTTATCTGAAACAATTCAAATGCGTTAGCCGTAGTTTGCTGGGCTAACTGATCGAACGTAACATTTTTTAAAGTAGCGGCAACTTGAGCCACATGCTCCACAAAACTAGGCTCATTACGTTTCCCTCGCATCGGTATCGGCGCTAAATACGGTGCATCGGTTTCGAGTACAATACGATCTAGCGGTACAGCTTGAAGTGAAGCTTGTACTTCTTTAGCTGTGGGAAATGTAATAATACCGGTAAATCCAATATAAAATCCGAGCTCTAAAAATTTAGAGATATATGCTGGAATACCCGTATAGCAATGAATCACACCGCGTAACTTACCTCGATACAACCGTAACAAATCCAATAAATCTAAGAAGGCTCGCGAAGTAGTAGCGTCATGCGTAGCGGCATCTCGACAATGGATCACAATGGGTAAATCCAACTCCATGGCTAGCGCACAATGTTGTTTAAGTGTGTCCACTTGCTGTTGAATTAACTGTTCACGTTTATGCTGTAATTGTGCCCGCTCAAAATGCAAATAATCTAAACCGCACTCCCCTATAGCAATTACTTTCCTGCTAGATTGCACTAGTTGTTTATAGCGCGCGTAGTCAAACTGTTCCGATCGCGCTTTAATCGTTTGAATTTTTCCACCAAACTGTTGCTGCTCTTCAATATCACTAAATAAATGAATCGGATGCACTCCCACGCTAGCATAAACTCCTTCAGTAAATTCTTCTGCAATTTGTACCGAACGCTGTGATGATTCCCATTGCGAACCCACATTATTTAACCAAATACCCTCATTTACAGCACGCTGCAACACCGCTTTATAATCAGCCTGGAATGGTTGAAAATTCACGTGCGTATGCGTATCAAATAATCGCGGTATAGCCATTAGAATAAGCTCTTCAATGAAGTTAAATCTCTAGGTAGCAACACTGCTACAACTCGGCCTAATAATAAAAAAATATCTGCTAACTGTGATTCTTGTACTGTTTGCGTTACCACTATGCTAATATTTATTTTTGATACAAAATAGAGGACAACGCTAATAATCATGGCCTGGGTTAATACCCCAAACACCCCTCCTAAAAATCGATTAGCAGTTTTAAGAAATGGCATCCAAGATACAAAACTAAATACTTTATTGAACAGCACAGCAGCATATCCGCCGAGCATACTAATACCGCTAAGAATAAATTGAAACACAATGAACTTACTCCACGGCGAACTACCAAACCAACCAGCCACCACATCATAATACTTGCCTGCCAAATAAATCCCAACCATTAAACCAATTAGATGTCCTAACCGATAAATTAACCCGGCTTGAATACCTACAACAAAGGCGAGGGCTAGCCAGACAATGATAATCCAGTCGAGTAGATTCATAATATTCTTGGAAAAATTGGAGCCATTTTAGTAATGGCAGGCTGATTAAAATGCTCTTGTAACAACTTGGCCGTTATTGGCATAAAAGGCTCTAATGCTAGGGAAATATCTCGAATCATATACACTAGTTTTTGCAATACTTTACTGAGTTTATCGGTATTACTAATCGCATGTAATTCCCATGGCTTCTCATCTTCCACCATTTTATTAGCTAACCGAATAATATTCCAAGCCTTATCTAAAGCTTCATCAAACCGATACTGGGCAATTAA
>CAZZNZ010000155.1:0-2274 GCA_964655875.1 uncultured Gammaproteobacteria bacterium
ATCTAGCCTTGTATAGAGCCAACATATCTATATAGACACATAGCGATTATTTATGATATTGATAACGTATACTTTTAGTGTGTAAATAAAAAATATCTTATTACAGGAGCCTTGATGTCAGCAAGTGTTGTTATCGCTATTCCCACGGTAAAAGCTGTTAACCTTTCTAAATAATTGGACGCGCCGTTAAATTAGATATGAATAGCTATAACGCGCATAAAACAGTGGAATAAATATTCCGCTGTTTTGATCTTTTCACTATCTCGATTAATACTAATTGCTCCCATAGAGTTTTTAAAAATATGTCGTGGTGCATTTAGTTTAGAATGCTCTCGCATACAAACAGGAACTTGACCAATCTGTCCAGTTAAGTTAGTGTAATTACGCTTTTTGCCGCCATCGTCTAATGGTTAGGACATCAGGTTTTCATCCTGGCAATCGGAGTTCGATTCTCCGTGGCGGTACATTGAACAGGTTTTTAAAAATGCCACAGACCAATGGTGCTTGAATATGTCTTGATACCATGGTTTAATAGTGGCGTATGAGGATATTAGCGATTGAGACATCGTGCGATGAAACCAGCGTGGCGCTGATGCAAGATAACACGATCAATTATTTAACAGCCTCACAAATTGATGTGCATAAATTAACTGGCGGAGTAGTGCCAGAAGTGGCGGCACGTGAACATGTGCAAGTGATGATTCCGTTATTAACTCAGTTATTTGAACAAACGAGTATACAACCAGAACAGTTAGATCGCATTGCGGTTACCAGTGGCCCTGGGTTAATTACCTCATTAATGGTGGGTGTAGAAACTGCCCGTACGTTGGCCTATAGTTGGCATAAACCATTGTTTGGCATTAATCACATTGAAGGGCATATTGCCGCTAATTTTATTGAATATCCTAAGGTACGATACCCAGCAGTAGCGTTGGTGGTATCAGGCGGGCATACAGAATTGTTATATATGTCAAAACCGGCAACCTATGAATTAATTGGCAAAACGCGCGATGATGCGGCTGGTGAGTGTTTTGATAAATGTGCGCGGATTTTAGGATTGGAGTATCCTGGAGGGCCGCAAATTAGTAAGCAGGCTAAAATAGGCAATCGTCTGGCTTATGATTTTCCACGGCCAATGTTGGATAGAGCGAATTTTGATTTTTCGTTTTCTGGCTTAAAAACAGCAGTATTATATTTTAAACGAGATCATCCTGGCGTTCCTTTACCCGACGTGTGCGCTAGCTTAGAGCAAGCTATTGTGGAAGTATTAGTGAAAAAAACGATGAAAGCGGTAAAACAGTATCAAGCCAAAGCAGTGTTAGTGGGAGGCGGAGTGGCTGCCAACGGATTATTGCGAGAACAATTACAACAATTAGATGTGCCTGTGTATATTCCAGCCATGGAATATTGTACCGATAACGCTGCTATGATTGCCGCAGCTTGTCGGTTACACGATCAGTCAGATGCACTGTTTTCAGTGAAGGCAGATCCAAATTGGGAATTAACGCCACGATAATTATTTTCCGAGATTTATTCAACGTAGATGGATGAATTTTTAATGAACAAATGGTTGTTAACACAGTAAAAAATGATTATACTTACATTCTTAAGATGTTTTTAAATTTTGAATATTTATGCCCAATCGTCAACCAGAAACAACGGTATCTTCAATTTTTTTAGAGCGTTGGTCACCACGATCATTCACCGGAGAAGCGATTCCTCACGAAGAATTAATGGCCATGTTTGAAGCTGCTAAATGGGCACCATCATCGTATAATAATCAACCGTGGCGGTTTATTTATGCCACTAGTCAAAATCAAGCTGCGTGGGACAAACTATTTAATTTATTAGGCGATTTTAATAAAAGTTGGTGTAAAACCGCCTCAGTATTAGTAGTGGTGGTATCTAAAAATACATTTGATTTTAATGGCAAGCCATGTCAGACGCATTCATTTGATACTGGCGCAGCTTGGGGGTATTTAGCCTTAGAAGCTTGGCAACGAGGCTATGCTGCACACGGCATGCAGGGATTTGATTATGCTGCCGCTAAACAAGCCTTGAATTTAAATGATGATTATACGGTAGAAGCAATGATAGCCATTGGTAAGCCTGATAGCAAAGAGAAATTATCAGCCGATTTGCAAGATAAAGAACAACCCAGTGAACGTAAATCCTTAGCGCAAATTGTGGCCGAAGGGCAATTGCCGGAATAAACGGGATAGTAGTTGACTTTAATGCTAAAAATCGTCACTATATAAGCGCTGTCTCAGCGTT
>CAZZNZ010000156.1:0-2261 GCA_964655875.1 uncultured Gammaproteobacteria bacterium
TATGTAGAAAAACATTTTTATGAACGTAATGAATCCACCTGCCATAAATTACTCGAATATCTTAATAGTCGCGAAAAACACTCGCTATATGAAGAATACTTAGTAAAAGATCGGATACTGTACTATCCTCCTAACAAAGGTTTTGTAGGTAGTATATTTGGTGGAGGATATAAATACCGTATCCATTGGAAAATGACTAACATTTCTATTTTGATCGATCGAATAAAACAATCATGACAGTGTACTCGGTTTCCGATTTTGTTAGTGAAGTAAATGAATTACTTACTAGCATTCCAGCGCTAGTGGAAGGCGAGATAAGTAATTTTCATGTTGCCCAAAATCGGTTTGTCTGGTTCGATTTAAAAGATGACAAAAGTGTAGTAAGTTGTTTTATGCTAGCGTTTCAACTGAAAGAAACGTTCAGTGATGGCGTGATGGTGCAAGTAAAAGGCACTCCGGCTTTATTCACAAAATCTGGACGATTTCATTTACGCGCTCAAACAATTCAACTAGTAGGTGAGGGTAATTTAAAAAAACAGTATGAGCAATTAAGAGCTAAGTTAGCAGCTGAGGGCTTGTTTGATACCGACCGAAAACGTGTTTTACCTCGTTTTCCAAAGACCATCGGTCTAGTAACCTCACCTGATGCGGCCGCCTATACCGATGTACAACGCATTTTAAAAAATCGTTGGGCTGGTTTAGATATCAAATTATTTCCCGTTCATGTTCAAGGTGACAGCGCCGTATCGAGTCTATTCAATACACTACAATCTATTAAAACCCGCTGGTCTAAGCAACTAGATTTAGTAATAATTACACGCGGTGGCGGCTCGATGGAAGATTTACAAGCCTTCAATAATGAAGCTGTAGTGCGAGCTATTTTCGCACTGGACGTACCAACAATTGTCGCGATTGGTCATGAACGTGACAATACCTTAGCCGAATATGCGGCAGATATGCGCGCCTCTACTCCATCTAATGCAGCTGAACTAGCTGTGCCTCATAAAACAGATGTGCTTTATCAAATTAGCCAGTTACTCAAAACTCAGTACCAATGCTTACAACGTAATGTCCAGCAACACAACGATCAAGTTCGGTTAGCTACCAGCGTGTTCGATAATCAAATCACTCAGTATCGCTCTACTGTGGAACACTATGCACGATTATTGTTATCCTATCATCCAGAACGCATCCTCCAACGCGGCTATTCTATTACCACCTTATCTGATGGTACAGTGCTAACCTCTGCTAAGCAAGCTAAAATGGGCAGTAAAATTACTACAAAATTGAGAACTGGAACAATTACTTCCCAGGTGATATAATTTACTCTCTATGCCGAAAAAAACCACTCAAAAATCAACTACCCACCTGAATTTTCAAGATCAATTTACAGCCTTAGAGACCATTGCTAATGATTTTGAAACTGGTAAATACGATTTGGAAATGGGTTTAAAAAAATTTGAAGAGGGTTTACAATTGGCTAATAATCTCAAACGTTATCTCCAACAAGTAGAGCAACGAGTTGAAACGATTAAGACCAAATACCATGGGTCTGCATTCAAAAACAAAACCTAAATCTAAAGCTAGCATAGCCGCTCCAGAACCTATAAAAAAACGTCCTTCTTGGAAACACTGGTTGTGGCAAGTGGTTATATTGGCAATATTGGCTATGGTATTGTGCAGTGTTGGTATTTATTTAGCACAGCCACGTTATTATAAGATTTTAATTATTGGCTCAGATCAACGCAACCATGAACATGCTCGATCGGATGTATTGATGATACTAGCTATTCCTAAATCTAGTAAAGATCCTTTATCATTAGTTACCATCCCACGCGATACCAAAATTGAACATCCCGCTAAAGGGTTACAAAAAATCACCCACTTCTATGCCATGTGGGAATCGCCTAATGAAGCCCTCGGTAATCAAATATTAACGAGAGATGTTATCGAAGAATTATTAAACACAAAAATGCATGGCACTATTGAAGTAACATTTGAAAGTTTTGATCAAATTATAGATCTACTAGGTGGAGTTGATACAAGTCAAGGCCATCTCGCTGGTAAAGAGGCTGAAGAATTAGTCCATAATCGTTTTGTGCAACCTAATGGTGATTTTGGACGCACCGCTGCTCAACGTGAAATTGTACAAAATTTACTTAATAAGGTAAAACAACCTACACAAGCAAAAGCCCTGTATGATTATTTTCAAACCTCACAACGATCCCGTTTAACCATTGATCCTGCATTCACTGGCCTAT
>CAZZNZ010000157.1:0-2207 GCA_964655875.1 uncultured Gammaproteobacteria bacterium
GAAAAATGGAAGTCGACAGTAACGATACCACCCCAGTGCAATATCAAGTTATGAGCGTACCCACTGTTATGGTATTTAAACATGGTCAACCCGTGGAACAAATGGTTGGCGTTCAAACTAAAGAACATTTGGCCGAAGCATTAACTCGAGCCATGAATAATTAATAATAGTTCAATTTCATGTCAAAAATAATCCCAGCCATTGCTCGTCGCGCTCAAAATTTACAAGCTTCACCATTACGTAAACTTGCAGCCTTGGCTGAACAACGTAAAGCCACTGGTGTAAAAGTATACCATTTAAATATTGGTCAGCCCGACTTGCCTACTACTAAAGATTTATTCAAGGCTGTTCATCAATTTTCTGAACCCACTTTAGCTTATGCCCCATCGAATGGATTACCGCCAGCATTAAAGGCTTGGTCAACATACTATAAAAAAAATAATATTTCATTTAAACACGAAGAATTAATTATTACCACTGGCGGTTCAGAAGGAATTATTTTTGCGTTAGAGGCGGTATGTGATCCAGGAGATGAAGTAATAGTGTTTGAGCCATTTTATACGAATTATAATGCTTTTGCTACGTTGGCTAATATTAAATTACGTCCAGTAACATTAGATATTGCAACGGGATTTCATTTGCCGAGCATTGCAGTTATTGAAAAAGCTATTACCAAAAAAACCAAAGCGATTTTAATTTGTAATCCATCAAATCCAACAGGAACTATTTTTACTAAAGAGGAATTGGGTCGGTTAGTTAAAGTTGCCAAGAGTCACAATTTATTTGTGTTGTCCGATGAGGTGTATCGCGAATTTGCCTTCGAGCGCCCCGCGCACTCTATTATGTCGTTTCCAGAGATTAGTCAACAAGCGATAGTACTAGACAGTGTGTCTAAGCGATTCAATGCGTGCGGTGCTCGCGTAGGAGTTGTAGCGAGCCACAACAAAGATGTAATTGCTGCGGTTTTAAAAATGGGCATGGCCCGTTTGTCTGCGGCTACGATTGAGCAGTTAGCGATGATTCCTTTGTTGGAAAATCCAAAAAGATATATAACACCAATTGTAAAAGAATTTGCGAAGCGTCGCGAGACAGTCTATCTTGGCTTAAAGAAGATTCCTAACATTACATTTTCTAAACCGGAAGGGGCTTTTTATATTATTATTGGCTTGCCTGTGAAGGATGCGGATCATTTTGCAAAATGGATGATTGAAACGTTTCAAGATAAAAAAGAAACGGTATTGTTGGCACCGGCCGCTGGGTTTTACGCTACTCCAGGTAAAGGTAAAAATGAAGTGCGGCTAGCCTTTATGTTAAATACAACTGCTTTAAAACGCTCTTTGGAATTATTGCGTTTAGCGCTTGAACAATATCCTGGTTAGGAATATAATAGACTCATTGTTTTAAATAATTAATAAATATTTTTGTATATGGCTAAAGTGAATCCGTTTCAGTCCGCCTTACAGCAACTCAACAAAGCTGCCAAATTAATGGGGCTCGATAAAACTGTCCATGCTCGTTTACAATACCCCAAACGAGAATTACATTTTTCATTACCAATCCGAATGGATAACGGCGATGTAAAAGTTTATCAGGGATATCGAGTGCAATATGATAATTCACGCGGCCCTAATAAAGGAGGTATTCGGTTTCATCCGGATACCGATATTAATGAAGTGAAGGCGTTGTCATTTTGGATGACTTTTAAGTGCGCTACGGTTGGCATTCCTCTCGGTGGCGGTAAAGGCGGTGTAACGGTAGACCCTAAAAAATTATCTGAACGAGAATTAGAGCGATTGTCTCGAGCGTTTATCCGTGCCTTACGCGATGATGTTGGTCCCGCAAAAGATGTACCAGCTCCCGATGTGTATACTAATCCCAAAATTATGGCGTGGATGAGCGATGAGTATAACACGCTACACGGCGAACAGTTACCTGGAGTGATTACTGGAAAGCCGTTAGCAGCAGGTGGTTCGGCTGGCCGAGGTTATTCTACCGCCCAAGGAGGCGTATATGTTGTGTTAGAGCTCGCTAAAAAAATGAAGCTTAAAAAAGGCGCTTCAGTAGTTATTCAAGGTTTTGGTAATGCCGGATCGTACATGGCAAAAATTTTAAACAAAAAAGGTTATAAAATTATCGGCGTGTCGGATTCTCGTGGTGGAATTGTGAATACAGCTGGATTAGACCCTGTGGCAGTTGAAAAACATAAA
>CAZZNZ010000158.1:0-2155 GCA_964655875.1 uncultured Gammaproteobacteria bacterium
ATGGGCACAGCAGCCGTGCGTAAACTTTGTTCAGCTGCTACTTTAGCGGCTGTAATATCAGCTTCCGTAATGGTGTTTTCGGTAACTAATCCACCGGTCATAGTTTCGCTACTAGTAGCATAAATCTTATCTTTTAAACCAGTCCATAACGCTACAATCTCAAACCGACTTGGTGCAATATTTCCGGCCTCACCAGGCTGATCTGCATACACTGCAACTTCTACTGATCCGCCGGCCGGAACTACCACTGTTGCATCGGTATGAAATAATACTCCACCATCTGATAATAACCGTGTAGTTCGAACAAGTGGTTGATCCGCAGAATAGTGATTTTCCAAAACAACTGTGCCGCGAGCAATTCCAGGCACCATGGCGGTGTTATTAAAATCACTATAGATAAAAGTGTTGTTAGATACGGTCGCTTCAATTATCGGCGCATCTAAATCATCACCGCTGTAACTAAATTTCTCGGTAGATTCAATTGGTTCAGTAATAACTACAATTTCACTTTTAATAAATGCCAAATAATATACAGCTGCTCCAATTAAAAGCGCTATTGCCAAAAAGATCATTACTAATGGAACATAATGATGTTGAATATGCTGTTGTTTTGGCTTAATTTTATGTTGAGGCACTACTACGGTCATTGTTTTATTATATCAGATGCACAGCCGAATCGCCAAGCAGTTGACCTAAAGCAGGCACTACCTCGGCAGCGACCTGAGTTTTAGTTTTTACCAATTGTTGACGCATCTCTAAATACAGAGTTAGTCCGCCCGGATATTGGTCGATAATAGCTTTCATCTGATTGAGTTGAGTTTGATCAGGCTGTGTTAATTGTACAGTAATGCAATGGGTTTGATAGGCAATTATTTGATTAGCTACCAACTGTTTTTGGCCATTACGTTTAGAGATTTTTCCAACCACACAGATAGTCTCACCTTCATTTAAAACTGTTTTTATCTGATCTATTTTGTTAGGGAAAATTGTTACTTCAATACTAGTATAAGGATCCTCTAGGCGAAAAATATACATGACTTCATTCGTTTTTGTAATCAACCGTTTTACGGTACTAATAATACCCACCACTTTAACAAAGGAACCACTTGCTTGGCCTAAAGCCGATACAATAGTGTCTAAACCGTCACACTGAATATATTTTTCTAATGGAGCTAGGGGATGAGATGATATATATAATCCCAGCAACTCTTTCTCCCACTGCAAAGCTTGAGATGAATGAATTGGAGTAGCTGGCAGTAATCGTAAGCGTGGTGCTTGTACTTTTAAGCTAGTTTGAAACAAGTTAGTTTGCCCACTCGCTTTATCGAGTTGGTGTTGTTTGGCATATTGTAATACCGTATCAATGTTCGCCAATACTGTGGCTGCGTCACATAAACTTACTAATGCACCACTTTTAATTAAACTCTCGACCGATTTTCGATTTAAATCTTTATGTTGAATTCTACTAAAAAAATCTTCCACTGTTTGAAACGAACCATGTAACGTGCGTTCAGTAATTATTGCTGCAATTAAATTTTGCCCTACATTTTTTATAGCTCCCAAACCAAATCGAATTGAGTTATTCACCACTGCAAAAGTAGCATCACTTTCATTAATATCTGGCGGCAATACCTTTAAACCCAGTTCACGAGCTTCAGCTATTTCAATAGCAATACGATCTGAATCGGATTGATCCGAGGTAAGCAAGCTAGCCATAAAATAAGCTGGATAATTAGCCTTTAAATAAGCAGTATGGTAGGCAATTAACGCATAGCCGGTAGAATGTGATTTATTAAAACCATAGCGTGCAAACGGTTCAATAAATTCCCAAATTTGATTGGCCACAGTTTGGCTAATCTGATTTTTAACACAGCCCGTTATAAATTTTTCTTTTTGCTCTAAAAGTAATTTTTGAATTTTTTTGGCCACAGCTTTAATTAATAAATAGCCTTCTCCGGCAGAAAAACCAGCTAAATCTCTAGCTAGCGCCATTACCTGTTCTTGATACACTAAAATTCCATGAGTTTTTTCCAGAATAGGCTGTAATCCAGGGTGAAGATAAGTAATTGTTCGTTTTTTATGCTTACCAGAGATATACTCCGGAATCCGTTCCATGGGTCCTGGACGATACAATGCCACCATGGCAATGATATCT
>CAZZNZ010000159.1:0-2145 GCA_964655875.1 uncultured Gammaproteobacteria bacterium
CTTGATGATGCCTTTTTTTGTGCAGAGCACAATATTGTGCTGTTTAACAAAATCATGATAAAAATTAGCCACTCCCCCAACTTGTGGTGGATACTCTAACGTGAATAACAACACGGCATTCATTTTCTCCGGATTACATGATAAAAGATTTGTACATCTGCTAAGTTAATACCGCCCAAACTTAGCACTAAAATACAATAGACAATACCTCCTAGTAATACAAGTGGAATTAGCGGTAAAACACTTTCTGTTAACAGAATTACCACGCCCATACCAATAGCAGCTAGCAACATCTTACCAAATTGTTGTACCAAGCTAACGTAGTCTATGGATATTAATTTAGAAACTTGTTTCCAACCCAGGCTCACTAATACCATAGTACTAGCCACTGCCGCAATCGTAGCCCCGATATAGCTATATAACGGGATGCATAGTACATTTAATACTATATTCACAAGCAAAGCGATGCCCATATTCATCGTATTCATCATTTGTTTATTGCACGCATTCAGCACATTGCCAATAGGATAATTAATAAATAACAATACGATGCTTAGAGCAAAAATTTGTAATGCTGGTGTAGTCGCCGGAAAATCAGGATACAACACAGCAATAATTTTTGGGGCCAACACAATAATGCCAATGCTTATGGGTATACTGATTACTAACAAATACTTCATCATCTGCTCAAAAATACGCTGCATGTCATCGCGAGATTCTAAATAGGCACGACTCATGACTGGGAAAAAAGCGGTCGCAAACGCACCTGGAATCACCGTTAACGTTACCACTAGTTTCGAAGCGATTCCATGCCAGGATACTGGTCCTACATCGTCGGTATAATATTTTAACATGATAGAATCAAGCGATCCATTTAGCTTGAAAAAAGCATCTGCCAGTGCAAACGGAGCTGCTAAACCTAGCCAATATTTCCAGCTCAACCAAGTAGGTCTAATCCAGTGCAAATTAAATTTCGCTCTACGCACTAGTAAGTATAAAGCAAATATACAATACCATGCGCTCGCCAATATTAACGCAAATAATAAACCACGACCTTTATACCCTAAAATAATAGCAGACGACCCAACCACAACTACAATGATTTGATACACGAATTGACCAATCGCCTCATAATGCATTTCTTGTCTGGCTCGAAACACTGCCAAAAAAATTGAACGGAATGTATCGAAGATAATCATGATAACCGATAAATAAATTAACATGGTCACCGATGATGTAAATGGCTTAATATTTAACCAGAAAACTCTAGTCCAATTCAACCCATGGTAAATCAACAACATCACCGCAATAACAACTACCGTTAAAATAATTTTTAAAGAAATAATGATGTTCAATTTCTGTTCTAGTTGATCCAATTTTTTTGCTCCTTCACGTGTTAATGCGGGAATTAAGCCGAAATTCAATATAATAATAAATATTCCGGCATAATTCAAGGCAAATAAATAATTATCCAACTTGTACTTTAAAATATCAGAAACATAGGTAAAATAACCCAGCGACAAAACCTTTTGCAGCAGAGAAGATACTGTAAGATACGTTGAATTTTTGGCTAAGCGCTGTGCTAAAGCCATGATGATATTACAATTACCGTTTAGCCCACTGCGGCGCTCGACGAGCACGTTTTAAGCCTGGCTTCTTGCGTTCCTTCACACGAGGATTACGAGTGAGATATCCTGCCTGACGTAAAGTAGATTTGAATTGCGGATCAAGCTCAACTAAGGCACGGGCTAACCCTAAGCGAATACTTTCTGCTTGCGACCGTGTACCACCTCCCGATACTTTAATGGTGATTTTATTAGGACTTGAAATACCCACTCTTGTAAGTGGTCCGGTGATAATATCACGTATTCCTGCAACAGGAAACTGCTTTTCTAATGATTTACCATTTACTTCGATTGGTCCGGTATCTTTTTTATAATAACGAACTCGAGCGGTAGCGGATTTTCTGCGCCCAATGGCACTGTAATATACTTTCATTATTGTATAGTTAAACGTCTAAGCATTTTAGCACGAAGCTTATTTTTTGGTAACATATTATAAACAGCCTCTTGAATCATTTGACGCGGTGTCATGTCTTTAGCTTTGCGTTCCTTAATGCCGCCTGGAAATAATGTGTGATGAATA
>CAZZNZ010000160.1:0-2128 GCA_964655875.1 uncultured Gammaproteobacteria bacterium
CATTGCTGAATCAAAATAGTTTAATAAATAATTACAACCCAAACTAGCGGCAAATGGCCAGGCGGCTACTAGATAGTGTTTCCAATGTGGTACGAATAATTGTAGTTGGATTTTGCTAATGGTTTGATGTAAGATTACTATAGTGATAAGTAAACCTATTATTGCTGCCAAAAAATAACCGGCTGCAATGATGAACACACTACTATGTCGATACACTAGAACAATTAACGTTATGGCTAGAATGATTGCCGAACTAGTTTTTGTAATGGCCTCTAAATGTAAGCGATGATGGGCGCGAAAGAAAGCTTCTAAAAACATGCGCGTATTATTTAAAATAATAGCGCCACCACCACACAGTATGATTGCCCAACTGATATTACGAGAAAGACTACAGATTAGCAACATGGTGGTTAATGTAGCTAAGCTTAACCATACTTTAATACCGAGTAAATCTCGCAGATACTGTTCAGTTTTTTCTGGTTGGCGAGCTAATTGTTGTACCACGTAGGTGTTGAGGCCAAAATCTACAATCATCACACAGATATTGGCTATCGCAAAAGCGTAATTTAATGCTCCGTAGCGGACAGCTTGTAAATAATCGGCTAGTAGTAAAACTACTACAAATAGTAATAAGCGGCTGATGATCTCGGCGCCAGTAGCGTAAAGGGTATTTTTAGCTAAGCTTGGCATAGGTAGTGATAGCGTGTTGAATAATCTGCTCCCAGCTATAGTGTTCACGCACTCGCGCTTGTGCTGTTTTACCAAAATGCTCAGTTAGAGCTACGTCGTCTAATAAACTAGTAATACCTCGGGCTAAACCATCACTGGTTTCATTGGTTACTAATAAACCAGTGCCATTTAGTACGGCTTGTGTATTCGTGTTGGCGAAAGCTATCACTGCTAAACCAGCGGCCATGTAATTTAATAATTTCCCACTAGATTCGCTGGTGGTAGAAGGTTTAGGATCCACTGCAATATCGGCTAAAGCTAAATAGTGAAACAGAGTAGTGTAATCAATTTTGCCAATTAATTTAACTTGATCACTCAATGGTTGATGTTTCAGAGCAGGATAACCAATTAAAATAAATTGTGTGGATGGATGAGTTTTGAGTACCATTGGAATGGCTTCTAATAAATAATGAATGCCCTTGGCGGGTAATAAGCTACCAGTATAAATTACTACTGGTTTGGTGATATCGAGATTTAACAAACTAGCTAATTCGGTACTAGTGTTGTTCGCAAAATCGAAGGCGGATTGAGCTACGGCATCTGGCAATACACTCAATTTATCTTTTAAATCAGGGAAATCATGACTAAATTTAGTGAGTAGTGCTGGGGAACTAGTGAACACATGATCGGCTCGTTGTAATATTTTACGCTCTAATTGAGTAAAGTATTGTTTGAACCAACCTGATCGCTTAATAAAGCGATAGCGCTCTAATTCTTCCGTTAAGCTGCCTTGAGCATCTAAAATTAAGGGCTTCTTTAATAAGAACTTTACCCAGTAGCCAATCCAGGCACCTTCATGTAAATGAGCATGAATAATATCAAACTGATGTTGATGACAGGTAAATAAAATTTTGAGTAGTAATAATAGGTCTAAAAAAGGTTTTTGCCACGATGGGCCAGCGCTGGTTTTTTTGTACCATGGAATATGTATAGAACGATAAGTAGGAATATTACCCATATTTCTACCTAGATGATAGGTATAGAGCACTGGATTATGGCCAGCTTTTTTCAAGGCTTCAATTTCGGATAAAATACGAATGTGACAACCCCGATCCGAGAAGTAAGGCGTAGGAGCAATGATTAAGATGTTCATATCTCTATTCCTAATCTCTTTTTTTATCGAGGAGAAAAGGATTATTTTATTAGGTAATTTTTTTCTTTTTCTGGACAAGAGAGGAGATTAAAAGGGGAAAGACGATCGTGATAGGAGATAGGCATTATTGTTGTACGATATTTTTAATCACATAGGGTCTTCTTCCATTCTTGTAGTAATTTTTAATGATCATTTCGGCCAACAATCCAAAAATAAACAATTGAATACCCACAATAATTAAGAGAATAGCAATGAGCGGCCAGATGCTGTTTGTCGGCGACGACGACCTGCACGCGCTTCACGCGG
>CAZZNZ010000161.1:0-2108 GCA_964655875.1 uncultured Gammaproteobacteria bacterium
GTACAGCCAAGCCTTTAAAGAGCCATCCTTATTAGAAGAGTACATTCCATTTCATAAAGAGTTAGCAGTCATTGTAGCCCGTAATGAACGGGGTGATATGGTGACCTATCCCACGGTCGAAATGAAATTTCATCCGGAAGTGAATTTAGTAGAATGGTTATTATCACCAGCCCGTGTGCATGTTACTGTCGATGAACAAGCTCGTGATATTGCGATGAAAGTAGCGGAAGCGTTAAAGGTGGTTGGAGTGTTAGCAGTGGAATTATTTTTAACCGCTGATGGTGAGTTATTAGTGAATGAGATAGCTCCGCGCCCACATAATTCTGGACATCATACCATTGAAGCGAATATTACCTCGCAGTATGATCAACACCTACGCGCTATTTGCAACTGGCCGTTAGGAGACACTGCCGCCCGCTCCGCCGCCGTGATGGTCAACTTATTAGGACAGCCTGGTTATACTGGTTTAGCCAAATATGAAAACCTACGCCAAGTGTTAGCCGAACCAAATGTCTATGTCCATTTATACGGCAAACAACAGACGAAGCCGTTTCGTAAGATGGGCCATCTGACGGTGTTAGATGAAGATGCTGATGTGGCTTTGAATAAAGCTAAGGCCGTTCAGCGACAATTAAGAATTATTGCTTAACATAACGATATGAACACACAACCATTAGTCGGTATTATCATGGGTAGTGATTCCGATTTAACCATCATGCAAGCCGCAGCTGATATGTTAAAGCAATTCGGTGTGCCGTATGAACTGACCATTGTATCCGCTCACCGTACCCCTGACCGCATGTTTGATTACGCCAAAACGGCATTAACTAAAGGATTACAAGTGATTATTGCCGGAGCCGGCGGGGCAGCACATTTACCAGGTATGGTGGCATCGTTAACGACCTTACCAGTGATTGGTGTGCCGATTAAATCATCGAACTCTATT
Organism: uncultured Gammaproteobacteria bacterium; assembly: GCA_964655875.1. GTDB lineage: Bacteria > Patescibacteriota > Patescibacteriia > UBA9570 > UBA9570 > JBAZWO01. The sequence goes on from CAZZNZ010000161.1 coordinate 947, forward strand.
GATGGAATCGATTCATTATTATCCATTGCCCAGATGCCAGCTGGTGTGCCAGTGGCGACGGTAGCGGTGAATGGAGCTACCAATGCTGGTATTTTAGCGGTGCAGATTGTAGCCTTACGTGACTCAGCCTTACAGGAAAAATTAGCCGCTTACAAAAACGAGTTGAAAGATAAAGTGCAACAGGCGATTGATCGCCTAGTCTAGTTATCTAGTGTAGTTGTTTCTCTAACACCCGACTGATCTTATCTACATCCAGTTGCTGTAACATGGATTGGAGTTTTTCGTCGTGTTTGGTATCAAAGCCTTGTTGTTCAGCTAGATAAGCCACTAAAGCCATCACTTTAGTAACCTCTTCTTCGGTAATTACATCCAATTGTAAATCAATCTCTTCACGAATATCTGCCACGCGTTCAGCTCGGTTTTGTGAAATCAACACGACAATGGCCAAAGCAATGGCTTCTAACGATACAATCATGGTTAAGAAGCTAAACGGGTATGGGTCAAATGGCGTAATCATGGGTACCCAACCAATATTCAGTACAATCCAACTAATAAACAGTAACATGTTCAGCATTAAAAAACGCATACTACCAAAATGTCTAGTCATCCAATCGGCTAGGCGTTCGGTGGAGTTGCGTTGAGCGTTAGCCTTCGCTTGAAAGCTATGAATGCGTTGGCGAGGCATAATAGATAGAGTATACTATACACCATGCAAATATCAAAGATTACTAGCCAAACCCCAGAACAAACCTTACAAGACTATGCCGTTACAGCTGATCACGGCTTAACAGCTGATCAGGTTAACACGCAGCGGCAGCAATTTGGTAGTAATATCTTAGCGCATCACACTACTACAGCTTGGTCGATTTTCTTTCGGCAATTTAAATCCTCCTTCGTCTACCTATTATTAGGCGCGGCGGTCTTAGCTTTACTATTAGGTGAAACTATTGATGGCGTCATGGTCTTTATCTTTGTGGGCGTGAATGCCATTTTAGGGTTTTTCCAAGAGTTTCGTTCCGAAAAAACTAGTCAATTACTAAAGAAATATACCGTTCAACACATTACGGTGCGGCGCGCTGGTGAGGTCAAAGACATTCCAAGCCAAGAGATTGTGCCTGGAGATATAGTCATTGTTGAAGCTGGTGATATCATCCCGGCCGAT
>CAZZNZ010000162.1:0-2105 GCA_964655875.1 uncultured Gammaproteobacteria bacterium
AATTTTTCTTAATGGGACTTTTTCCTGATCGTCCGAATGCAATTTTGCTCTAGTCGAATTTTCTCCAAAATCTTCCCGCATGATTCTTTTATTCACTACTCGAGAATTGCTTGATGCTGAATTTGCCATAGTTAATTTTCGTTGTTGATAGCCTGTAAAATTTCTTGAATCTTTTGGTGATCAATCCGCTGCATTGCACTTTGAATAACAGCGCGTTTTTGCTGTTTAATGCCTTGCATTTCTTTCACAAAATCCTTTACAATCTCGTTAATCTTAAAAATTTTTTCATTCACTTCAGCCTCAGTCAATTGCACGTCATCCATACTTACTTACCCGCACTTAAAAACTCTTTAGCAAATTGATCCAACCCGACTTGCAATTTAGTTGAAAAATCGGGAATACTGGCGGTTAAAAACTGCTCTACTTCAGTTTGATTCACCTTAGCTGGATCATCGCCTAATAAATTAGCAAACTCAGCCGCTTTACTTTCCGGCAACTCGTTCATAGCAATTAAACCAATGCGGCGATACACCTGAGCCGATAACTGCTCGCGATAGCTAGCTTGATATTCTGGCGCTAATCCAGTGTAACCTGATTCGGTCATTAAATAATCAACGAACGATTCGAGCGGATTAGGATTAGTAGAATGAGAACGAGTTTCTTCTGTCATAGTTTTGTATTGATATGCTATTTTAGACAATAAAATCATTTTTAACCATACATGATTTTTTCAAAAATGTCAACGTTGATTTGTTGCACGATAATGATCATGCAATGTTACCGGCTCGTCACTGACTGATGGTACTGGAAAGTGATCCAACACACGGTAGGTAGGTTTAGGAATAGTAGCTTGTAATGGATCGGGTAACGGATGTTTTTCTTCCGCCAAACGTTGCGATTCTGTTTGTAGTAAAAAATAAGTATACACTACCATAAATCCTAACACCGCTGCCGCTACACCATTGAGAATGATATTTGGTTTTACAGGTCGGCCTGAAGTAATTGGGCCATCAATCTGTTTAATCGCTACGCTATCACCGCCGCCATGATAATCCGAAGCATTATTCATCAGCACAGCTGATACGCCAAGGGCGATATCCTCGGCTTGTAACGGATCGACAGCGTAACCAAACACGCGAATAATTCCAGTTTCTGGAATCACCTGCGCCTTCACAGCCGTTTCCCATTCTTCTTTATTCTCTTTTGGTGAACTGCTAAACTGATCGGCGCGCACCTTACCTGTAGTAAATACACGATTTTGAAAATCGAGTGAATACACTACGTTCACCAGATTATTACCTAATTTTTCAGCGGCTCGTTGAGTGGTATATGCATCGGATCCTACATTTTGTTTTTGTACTATCAATAAATCCACTTCCGATTCGTATAGCTGATCTGGGATAAACGATAGCCCAACTGCCAAAGCAGCAGCTACCACTGTACTCATGACAACCACTAGCCAATGATTTTTTAGAATCCCTAGATAACGCATGGTCTATATAATACCTTTTTTTTTCGAAATTGTCAAGGTTATCCCGGTGAAAACACAAACCATCCCTACCCATTGCGCCGCACTTAATCCCAACCAACGACTATCTAAAATCCGATCAAAATCTAATATCAAACGCACTAAGCCATCCCAGATTAAAAACCAACCAATGAGAAATGGTCGATTACTTCTAGATTTATTCCAGCGAGTGATGAGGAAAAACACCCCGAACAACACAAAACCGCTGATTGATAAATATAATCCATGATTATGGCGTACTAAACCATCCGCATAATACATTTCGCCTAAAATAAAATGCGTTATGCTGCCTGGATGATCGAAAATAAAAAAACAGCCTAACCTGCCAATGCCTAATCCTAACGGCAGAGCATACACAATACTATGAACATACGCCCAAGGAGGTAGTTTTTTATAGCGTAAATAGATAGCCCCGGCAATCACGCCTCCGATGAATCCACCACTAATAGACATGCCGCCATCCCAAACTTTCAAGGCATCTATCCAATTTGAAGCAAAGAACGACCACTCTGTAGCCACATAAAATATGCGTGAGCCAATAAACGCTACCAACACTGCCCAAAACGCTAAATCAACC
>CAZZNZ010000163.1:0-2102 GCA_964655875.1 uncultured Gammaproteobacteria bacterium
TCTAGACCTGTATCTACAGAGATGTTATTCTATTAAACGCTATGAATAAAACCTATTACATTTGGCCATTAGGTTGCCAAACCAATAAATCGGATGGGGAACGAGTGGCAACTGTACTGGAAAAATTGGGGTATCGTCGATCAGAAATAGATGATACAGCTAGTGTCGTAGTAGTAGTAGCTTGTGCTATTCGTCAAACAGCTGTAGATAGAATTTATGGTAAATTTCGTTCCTGGGAAAAGCGTCAACAAAACGGCACATTAACTACACTATTAACGGGTTGTATACTGCCGCACGATAAACAAAAACTTACCCCCAAATTTGATCTAGTATTTGATATTGAAGATTTGCCTCGCCTACCGTTAATGTTGGCGCAAACCAATATTGAAGAAACTGTAAATCAGCCAGACCAAATGGCCTATTTTAATATTCAACCAATCCATAATTCCACGTTTAGAGCGTGGGTACCTATTGCTAAAGGCTGTGATAAATTTTGTACTTATTGTGCTGTCCCCTACACTCGTGGTCGTGAACGATCTCGCCCATCAGCGGATATTATTGCTGAGGTAAAACAATTAGTTTCCCGAGGTTATAAAGATATTCATTTATTAGGTCAAAATGTAAACTCATATGGTTTAGATAAACCTGGTGAGGAGTTAACTTTCGCTCAATTAATGGAACAAGTGGCTCAGCTTAAAGGCGATTTTTGGGTACGATTTCACGCGCCGCATCCACGCGATTTTACCGATGATGTCATTCAGATAATCGCTAAATATCCTAAACTGTGTAAACAAATTAATTTGCCGGCTCAATCAGGTAATTCACAAGTACTACGTCGTATGAACCGGCCATACACTCGCGAAAAGTATATTGATCTGATTGATCGTATTAAAGCCGGTATTCCTAACGTGTCGTTATCTACCGATATTATTGTAGGGTTTTGTGGAGAAACCGAAGAATTCTTTGCTGATAGTAAAAGTTTAATGGAATATGTAGGTTATGATATGGCTTTTATAGCCCAGTATTCGGTTCGACCTGGTACTGTAGCAGCTCGCCGATTCGTGGACGATGTATCACATGAAGTAAAAAAGCAACGTCTAATAGAGCTAACTGCTATACTAGAAAAAACATTTTTGGCCTATAAACAGCAGAATCTAGGTAAGATTGATCGAATTTTGGTAGAAAAATATGCTAAAGATCACTGGTTAGGTCGTAATGAGCACCAAGTGACAGTTGAGTTTCAAGCTCCGGCCGAGGCTAACTTAGTAGGAACGTTTCATAATGTGAAGCTGGAAACAGTAGAGCCATTCCGGTTTGTAGGCTCACTGGTTTAGGTACGCTTCCCATCCAGCCTTGCGATACTCTTTCGCGGCATGTTGTGGATCTTCAGCTTGATAAATGCCACGCCCAACAATAATCATATCCGAGCCACCACTAATTACCTGGCCTGGAGTGACGTATTGTTGGCCTACAGCATCGCCTTTGGCAGAGAACTGCACACCGGGCGTCATGGTAATAAATTTAGGGTCATCGATGAGTTGTTTCATTCCAATAAATCCAATCACAAAATCGCTGTGTTGCTGTGCCCACTCGACAGCTATTTTAGTATAGTCGCCGGTGGCTAGATTTCCCTTTGAGCTCATTTCCGCTAGTAACAACAGCGCTTTCCCCTGCTCTAGACCAATTTTTTTCAGCCCCTCAATAATACCAGGGCCTGGCACAACATGGCAATTTACAATATCGGACCAATCCACAATATGGTAAATACCTTGGGCATATTGTAACTGCACCGTATTACCAATATCAGCAAACTTTCTATCTTCAAAAATTAAAAATTTATGTTTGGCTTTAAGAGCAACTAAGGTTTCGATCAGCTCAGTACTAAAATCATTCACTACATCGATATGGGTTTTTAGAATACAAATTTCATCACCAATTTGTTCAACCAGTTTTATTAAGCTGGCTGCATCGGTAATATCGGCCGCAACGGCTAAATTGGTTTCCTTTTCTGCCATAATTTCAAACAGGCGTTTGGCAGTAGGATTGGTGGTTAAGGCAATGCGATCTTGATATTTCATAGACTTATTTTAATCTATTTTTTT
>CAZZNZ010000164.1:0-2082 GCA_964655875.1 uncultured Gammaproteobacteria bacterium
TATTGCCTTTAGCTAAGAATTTTTTAGCCTGTTCTATTCTTACATTCAAATCGTGTTCGCTAATGGTAATAGATAATCGAATGCCTTTAATATCAATTTTTTTTTGCTTGCTCTTTTGGCGTTGTTCTTTTTTTCTAGCTTCATAGCGCAGCTGGCCATAATTGACGATTTTGCAAACCGGCGGTTGTGCTACGGGAGATACTTCTACTAAATCGAAACCACGGCTATGTGCCTGGGCTAAAGCCTCTGCAATAGACAGCACGCCTAATTGTTCACCTGTTTCGCTAATTACGCGTACCTGTGGCACGCGAATTTGCTCGTTAACACGATAATGTTTTGAAGAAATAGTTTTACGTCTTAATAATAAAATGGGTTTATCCGAGCAGTTCGGAGTTTACCGAGGAAATGCTACGGGTGGAGATGGGGGGAATTACACCCCCGTCTAATACGGTATTACACCACCTTCTACTAGAATAGAATGGATTTTCAATTGAAGCAACGCTTAGTAACCATTCCACATAACGTTGCCGAACTAACTAAGGTTCACAACATTCCGTTAGTTGAATGTTGTAGAGCTCGCGAATATGGCACCCGAGCGTAGCATCAGCGAGCCAGACACTACAGGATGGCCGTAGGAGTTTAAGCTACAGCAGAATACGCTAAAGGTTGTACACGGAAAGCATTAGCAAACGCTAATACAGCCGCTTTAGCCTTAGCTACTAAGTTGTTTGCAACTAGATTTTGACACAGTTTAAGTGATCTGTCGGCACTTCTAGCTGGCAGATTGTAACGATCATATTATCGAAGATAAACATCCCCGTTATAGTTTGTGTCGTAAAGCGCGGGCGATGCGTCGATCTACCTCACGTTTTTTAATGCTAGCTCGCTTATCATGAAGCTTTTTTCCGCGTGCTAACACTACTTTAGCCTTCACAAAACTCCGTGTAGTATACAAAGATTCTACCAGTAATGTCAAGCCAGCGGTTTGCAACTTTCCTACGAATTCAGCAATCGTGCCGCGTTTTACTAATAATTTACGTAATCGTAGAGGATCGTAGCCTTTTTGGTTGTTTATCTGATAAGGGTAAATCTGGGCATTTTTTAGCCAAAGTTCGCCTTTTTCTAAGCTAACATAGGCACCAGCTAGGCTAATTTTACCTAGCTTACAAGCTTTTACCTCAGCGCCAGTTAATACTATGCCCGCTTCAAAATTTTCTAAGATGGTGTAATCGAACCGAACGCGTTTGTTGTAAGCTAACGTTGACATGGGCATACTATAGCATATACAATTTCCCCATGAAACCGGTAATTATTGATAAAGTGCATCAAGCCATTGCGGCTATTCAAAAACAGGGGATTTGGCCAGCAGTAACTATTCCAATGTTTGATGTGAATTATCCAGCTAAAAAAGAGTTTGGCGATTACGCTGTAAATGTAGCAATGAAGCTTGCGAAAATAGTACAGCAGAATCCATTAGAAATTGGTGAGTTGATTAAACAACACATGAATATGGAGGGGCTAGAGCGAGTAGAAGTGGTACGTCCAGGGTTTATAAATATTTTTGTAAATGTTGCATTTTTAGCTGGAGGAATGCGTTATATTTTAGAGAAGCAAGCCGATTACGGAAAAAATGATAGCGGAGTAGTGAATGGCAAACCCAAAAAAGTGTTAGTAGAATTTTTATCAGCTAATCCCACTGGGCCAATTCATTTAGGTAACGGTCGCGGCGGTTTTGGCGGCGATGTGTTGGTAAAAGTATTACGTGCCAGTGGTTATCACACCATTGCTGAATACTATGTGAATGATTATGGCCACCAAACCGATGTATTGGCCGAATCGGTAATGCGGCGCTATTTACAACTTCAAGGCATTAAAGTGGATTATCCGGATGAATTATATAAAGGCGACTATATTAAAGATTTAGCCGCTCAAATTCACCTCAAAGATGTAAAGCTGGGAAATCAAACTGCTATGCAGGAAATACGCAATGAAGTAAAAGATTGGGCTGTAGCTAAAATGATTAAAGCTATTCAAATCATAGTGGAACAGCGCTTTGGAATTCACTACGATGTTTGGAAATCT
>CAZZNZ010000165.1:0-2067 GCA_964655875.1 uncultured Gammaproteobacteria bacterium
GCCATTTAATGCCGATGCTTTACGACAAACCTCATTTGCTTTAATTGAAGTACTGCCAGAAGTAGGCGAATTAAGTCCAGTGCAAATTAACGATGAAGATATTCGAGTGGATGTATATCGGGCTGGTGGACACGGTGGTCAGGGAGTGAATACTACCGATTCAGCTGTTCGGATTACACATTTGGCTACGGGTATTGTAGTCACTTGTCAAAATGAGCGGTCGCAACATCAGAATAAAGCTACAGCCATGAAAATTTTGCGGGCGAAGTTGCATAAGTTGCAGTTAGAAGCTGAGCAAGTCGAAAAAGCTAAACTGCGAGGGGAATATACTTCAGCGGAATGGGGGAATCAGATTCGATCTTATGTGTTGCATCCATATAAATTAGTGAAGGATCATCGTACAGATTACGAAGAAACTAATCCATCGGCAGTCTTAGACGGAAAATTGCATGGTTTTGTGGAGGCGTATTTGCGTTCTAAAATCAATTCACGCTATAATGCAGATCGATGATAAAATATAGTAAAATCTTCAAAGAAGCATTCGAAGTCACCAAGCGCTATCAAGCGATGTGGTGGTTAGGTATGTTGGTAGCTGGAAGTAGTAGTGGTTGTAATGCTAGAATTCCTGGTAATTTTGGTGGATTAGATAATGTTGAGCAATGGGATACATGGAGCAGTGTTGCTATTCAAGGTTGGTTAATTGCGCATTGGTGGTTAATATCGTTGATTGGGCTATTATTAGTCGCGTTGTTCATTATTGCAATGTTGTTCAATTATATTGCAATCGGAGGAATGTATTACGGTGCACAACAGACAGTTAAAAATCAAGTAGTAAAGCTTAACGAGCTATTTCGCTATGGTATACAACAGTTTGTTCGGGTGTTGGGGTTGCGTTGGTTGGTAAGTGGTGGAATTGTATTAGCCTTAATGTTGATTGCTATTCCACTTATTGCGTTAGCGTTTACTGTGGTGGGCTTAATTATTGTGATTCCGGCGGTAATATTGTTGATACTAGCATTTATACCGTTTGGTGTGGTGATACAGATTATCTTGCAGTATGCGCAACAGTATTTGGTATTACAGCAACAAACAATTTTAATAAGTCTTCAATCAGGTTGGCAGTTATTTCGTAAGCATTTAGCGGATAGTATCATAATCTATTTATTGACGGTGCTGGTGAGAATCGGTGTAGCAATGGCGACTATTCTGGTAGTGTTATTCATTAGCTTGCCCTTTGCCATTTTAGGATTTATTCTTTATAATACTATTTCATGGCCAGGAGTGATTGATGTGGTTGTGTTAGCAGTAATGGTACTGTTGGTAGCGCTTTATATAATTAGAGGTATTAGTCAGACGTTTTACTTTCATCTGTGGCATCGTACCTACGCCACCTTAGCTCAGCGGTAGAGCAGCAGTTTTGTAAACTGTTGGTCCAGAGTTCGAATCTCTGAGGTGGCTCAACTTGACAAAATCTTCATCTTACGTTAACCTAATTCCGACTTAGTAAATTAATTTTATCTTTTTATATGTCGCAAGAGCGTCTGACAAAACTTGAATGTACCGGTTGTAAAACCATTAATTATTACACTAAGAAAAACAAGAAAAAGTTGCATCAAGCAGGTAAATTACTATTGAGTAAGTTTTGTCCCACTTGCGGCAAACATGTAGATCATAAGGAAATAAAATAACATCTTAAACCCCCTTTTCCCATCCAGAAAGGGGGTTTTGCTTTACAGAGGTAATAATAAACGCTATATTATTGTAGCTTAGCAGGATGTATATTTAGGAGTGTAGCTCAATTGGTAGAGCATTCGTCTCCAAAACGAGTGGTTGCAGGTTCGAGTCCTGTCACTCCTGCATCACCGAACGAACTGCCTCTAAATCGCCAGTTCGTTCTTTGTTTATAAGGGTTTCCTCGAGTTCGAAAGTAGAATTTAGCCTTGGTATCCATTCTTGCAAAAACTCAAACGCTAAAGTGTAGTTTGCCTTTATTTTTTGGTCTTTTAGGGTGAGGTTCGAAAATATATAACTTAATAACAATCTTTTGTTTTCAGTATTGGCTTTTTT
>CAZZNZ010000166.1:0-2064 GCA_964655875.1 uncultured Gammaproteobacteria bacterium
ATTTTGAAAAGTTACTATCCAATAAAACTGCATATTATTGTTTTTGTACACCAGAACGATTACAAATAATGCGAGACATTCAACAAAAAAAACAACGTGCGCCGAAATATGATAAAACCTGCTTACGTTTAACCGCCGCCGAAATAGAAGCTAAGCTAGCTGCAAAAGAGGCTCATGTAGTGCGGTTAAACATTCAAGAAGAGGGCAGTGTAACGATTAATGATTTAGTCCGCGGAAAAATTACTTTTCAATGCGCTGAATTAGACGATCAAATTTTATTAAAATCTGATGGCTTTCCCACATATCATTTAGCCAATGTAGTGGATGACTATACCAGCAGAATTACACATGTGATTCGTGGAGAAGAGTGGATCCCTTCTACACCTAAGCATGTGTTATTATATCAAGCTTTTGGTTGGCAGCCACCGGAATTTGCCCACCTCTCTTTATTTATTAATAAAGGTGGGGGAAAGATGTCGAAACGCGAGGGAGCGACAGCTTTGTTGGAATATAACACATTAGGTTATCTTCCAGCTGCTGTGATTAATTTTATTGCTTTATTAGGCTGGAATCCAAAAACTACTCAAGAACTCTTTTCATTAGATGAATTGATCACGCAATTTGACTTAACTCAAGTACATACTGCAAATCCTATTTTTGATACCGTAAAATTAGATTGGTATAATAATCACTATATTCAGCAATTACCGTTAGACCAGCTGGTAACGTTATGTGCGCCCTATTTACCTAAAACTGCTACTACAGAACAGCTTAGAGCTATTATAGCTCTTGAGCAACCGCGTTTAAAACGCTTAAGTGATATTACTGAGCACACAGCTTTCTTTTTTGTTGATCAGTTAGAGTATGAGCCTAGTTTGCTGATATGGAAAAAGAGTACCGCCGAGACTACTAAACGGTACTTAACTGAATTATTACCTGTATTACAATCTTGCCTTGATTGGACAAACAATGGATTAGAACAACAGATCTTGCAATGGATTATTAAGCATGGTTATAATAACGGAGATGTACTGTGGCCTTTGCGCGTAGCTTTAACTGGACGAAAAACATCACCACCGCCATTTGCTGTTGCTGCTACGTTAGGTGTCACAAATACTCTCAATCGTATTAATTACGCTATTAACGCTTTATAAATGTTATTACAACGTCAAATTACCTATCTTGCTAGCTTTCTAACCATTACGGTAATGTTGATGCCGTTCTATAGTTTAGCCGAAGATGTTGCTACTGATCCTACCATCACAGAATTGCAAGATAAAGTAAAGCAATTACGAGATAATATTAAAATTAAACAAACGGATTCTAATGCCTTGCAAGATAAAATTAATGTTTACCAAGAAAATCTAAAATCTACTCAACAAAAAGCGCTAACCTTGGAGAGTGAATTGGAAAGTATTAATATCCAAACTGAATTAACACAAACTCAAATTCAGCACACTTCCATTGAAATTGAAAAAATTGGCTTGGAACAAGAAAACATGAAAGTGAATATTGATGTTACCGAACAAGATATTCATGATAAACAGCAGCAACTACAAACTACGTTGCGTCAATTATATGAATATGACCAGCAGACTTTTTTAGAGATAGTGTTATCACACAGTACGTTAAGTGAATTTTCAGCCCAGATAGAATATACCAAGCGATTAAATGATGATCTAAAAAATGCTTTAGAAAATTTACGTGATTTAAAACAAACATTACAAGACAAACAAACAGAGTTAAACATCAAAGAAACAGAGCAAGAAAATCAACGTGTTGAATTAATCACTCAACAGCAAACTTTGCAGGGGCAAGCAGATTATAAAAATAATTTGTTAGAAGAAGTAGAGTCAGACGAATCAAAATTTCAAGCATTAGTAGAATCAATCAAAAAAGAACAAGCGAGTATTGATACACAAATTACTTCTCTAGAAAAAAATGCTCGCAAAGCCTTAAATCAACTAGCGACTAATACTCCTAGTGATCCTACCAACACAAACGCCGCGGCGTTTGATTAACCCACTTCTATTGAGCCAACCTGGACAGTAGTTGGGCCAATAA
>CAZZNZ010000167.1:0-2061 GCA_964655875.1 uncultured Gammaproteobacteria bacterium
CCAAGTTATCGTATTCTAAAAAAAATCTACCCAATGAAATTACTAGCCAAAGCTACACCAGAACATTACGGTAAAGAATTTTTAGCACTAAAATTAAGTATTAAAACAGTAAAAAATTCTTCCGCGGCAATTGATTTTATTCAACAACACACTTCAGGACATTCTGAAGCGATTGTCACAAACAACAAATCTCTGGCACAGCAATTCACTCAAATGATTGATGCGGCTGCAGTTTATGTAAATACTTCTACTGCTTTCACCGATGGCTTTGAGTTTGGTTTAGGTGCTGAAATTGGCATTTCAACTCAAAAACTGCACGCTCGTGGACCAATGGGCCTAAAAGAACTAACTAGCTATAAGTGGGTGATTCGAAGTAACGGTAAAGTGCGTCTTACGTAACCGTCTCCCCTCTTTTGCTGCTAAATACCAAAAAGTAGCCACTAACGATACTGTGGTTGGTACTACAACTAGACGCATTGTCTTTTCAATTTTTTGGGTCCAACCATAACGTAAATATTCTTGATAAACGTTCAATCTACGAATCATAACAATTTGTTCGCGCATAAATCGTAATAATATTTCCGATCGTTTAGTACGATAGCACAAATATTCGTTAATCAACTGAGTGTATAACTTGGCTTGATTAGCAAAGGGTTTAAACAAGGATCGCACCATTAAATTTACCTCAAATAAGGCATGGCGATCTAGCCATTGGCTGGGCTCTCGATCCGTCCAGTCATTAATAGTGTCAACCAAAAAATACCAACGATTATGATATAGCGGAACATACTGGCCGTGTTGATGTGGTGGAGTACATAAATCCGTGATCGTATGTGATAAATAGGCTAGTCGTTTACCAATCTCATCTAAATTTCGACTTGGCCAGACGGCTACAGCTTCTTGAAAGTGATCCTGTAACTTAATTAAACCGTTGCCCTGATTCGTTTCTGGATTATAGGCCGATTGTGATGGTAAATGCTTATGTTTTATCCATAAACCATCCACCCCCTCCATTCCTTCATAATAATTAATGGTTTTAATTGAGGGTAAATAATGATGCAATGGACTAATTCGTAATACACTACGAGCCATACGATTTACTGCACAATGAGTAGTAAACTGTCGATCTGGAAACAAATAGTGTAGTAATCGCCCCGGAACCATAGATCCTATTTTATCACAATTTGAACAGAATTCATAGCCGTACCTTTCAGCTGCAACTGATGGCCTAATACTGACTGAATTTGGTGCAACTGACTAAATTTTACCTGATAATTTTGCTGATTAGTGTGATTAGTGAATTCAATGGTAGTTTGATCAATCAGTTTAGCAGACATGGTTAATTCGGTAATCATAACCGGTTGCTCACGATTAATAATATAAAGCTGCCCAGTTAATGTTACTGGGATTGATTCCCTATTTGTATTATTAATAATCACTGGAGTTGAATGAGAACAACCCACAATCGTAGTTAAAATACATAACGCTGTAAAAAAAATTTTCATTGGGCGATATTCACTCCTCCTGTAAAATTTGCTTGATAAGCTAACCAACTAGCTCTAGATTGTAACGTAGCTTGATTTGTAGTATACTGCCAAAGTTTTATTTTTGGAATACCGGCCATTGGTGCTGTCACTAACTCCACTACGCCATCACCGTCAGTATCAATACTGCCAAGACTAAATCCGGTAGTGGCTTGTTCCCCGTATGGAAATACCTTAAACACTTTTGAAAGATTGCTGCCATGATTTGCAAAACCTAACACATATGAATTACTATTCGACCATAACAATAACATATCCCTTGCTTCACCAGTAATAGACGCTGACTGCATTTGTATAGCGCCTTGTAATCTGGTAGTAATTTCCCATTGTTGTTTATGTTGCAAAATATCTTCGCCGCTACCATCGAACAATACTATTTTTTCACCTCGACCATTCGCTAAATACAGTATTAATTGTACTTGCCCGGTGCCAAGTATATCTCCGGTTGTAACACGCTTGGTTGAAAATGTGCCGTTGATCATTTTTTTCGCAACCATCACCAAAGCGTGTTGTGGTA
>CAZZNZ010000168.1:0-2015 GCA_964655875.1 uncultured Gammaproteobacteria bacterium
TAGATGATGTTGTTAGAAAAGCTACACAGGTTTATGCAATCACTTTTGACCCCAAAGATAATACCATGTTCTACATTAGTACTAAACGTGGTTTAATGAAAGGTGAAAATGCTGGTACGGAGTGGAGTGATGTGATTAACTTATTTGGTATTGATGATAATAATAATGAAAAAATTGCTAATCTTACGATCGCACCTGACGATACTCATACATTGTATTATACACTAGGCACTTTTATATATCGCTCAGAAGATCAAGGTAGTACTTGGCAAGTATTTGATCAGTTTCCTTCACGACGATTATTAACGCGTTTTTTAATTAACCCAACTAACTCTACTACCCTCTATCTAGGTACTGAGATACCTCCGGATGAAGGTGGTTTATTTAAAGTAAGTAAGAAAAAATGATAATATGATAGATCAATTTGATAAAATCATTCAACAGTTTAAAGATCAACTTGCTACTATTCAAGCTGGTCGAGCTACACCCACCTTAATTGAACGCACGATAATAGATGTCTATAATAGCAAACTACCGCTGTTACAAGTAAGTTCTATTACTAATTTAGATAATCAAACGCTTCAAGTACAACCTTGGGATGCTACTATGATTAAGCCCATTGAAAAAGCGTTATATGCCAATGTTACTAATGTTACAGTTACCATAGATGGCGCTAATTTAAAGGTGCATTTTCCACCGTTAACCATGGAAAAACGACAAGCATTAGTAAAAGTAATGAAGCAACAGGCTGCTGATGCGCATATTACTGTGAAACGACTTCGAGAAGATTTATTAAATCATTTAAAGCAATCAAAAAAAGATAATAGCTTATCCGAAGATGCTGTGTTTGCTGAACAGAAGAAAATTCAAAAATTAGTCGATCAATGTAATGCTAGTGTTGATCAATTAGCGGCTGATAAAGAAAAAGTTTTATTAACCATATGATTATCTCCATCATTGTTTTTATTATTTTATTAAGTGTATTGGTGATTGTGCATGAACTAGGTCATTTTGGTTTAGCTAAATGGTTTGGGGTAGCTGTAGATGAATTTGGTATTGGTTTCCCACCAAAAATTTTTGGTAAAAAATTCGGTAAAACGTTCTATTCAATCAATTGGATTCCATTAGGTGGATTTGTAAAAATTAAGGGAGTAGTCGGGGGAGATCAACACGATACTGTGGTTACAAAAGATACAACTACTCTTCCAGCTGATGCATTTAATGCTCATCCTATTTGGCAGCGATTTTTCATTTTGTTTGGCGGTATTTTCATGAATATCTTATTCACGATTATGATCTTTGTAATTGGTTATATGATTGGATTTCCAAGCGGAGCCAATGATTTACCAGCCAATGCCATTATTCGTAATGCGTCTGTAGTAGTAGTGAATGTACCAGCTGAAACATCAGCCGCTACAGCTGGATTACAGGTGGAAGATAAAATTCTAGCGATTAATCAGCAAGTAATTACAACAGCAACTTCCATGCAAGCCGTATTACAACAAGTGGATGGCGCCGCTACTGTTACCATAGAGCGCAATCAGGTGCGTCAAGATTTAATCGTACCAGTGATGACATTAAATACCACTGGTCGTAAAGGTTTGGGCATTGAAATTACTGATACGGCCGTAGTAGTCTTACCTTTTTTTACGGCAATACGTTACGGCACGGTTAAAACTTTTGAACTCGCCGGTCAAATTATTCTTACTTTCAGTGCAATGATTGCCAGTATTTTTACCCAAGCAGGACAAGTTGGAGAAGTATCTGGCCCTCTCGGCATTGCATCATTAACTTATCAGGCTACACAATTAGGATTCATTTATATTTTGCAATTAGCAGCTTTATTGTCAATTAATTTAGCTATCTTTAATTTATTACCGTTACCAGCCCTAGATGGAGGTAGAATTCTATTTGTGTTCATTGAAATAATTTGGCGAAAACCGGTTAATCAAAAAGTTGAGGCGGTAATTCATAATGTTGGTTTTGTGTTACTGTTGATTATGATTATGGCTGTA
>CAZZNZ010000169.1:0-2012 GCA_964655875.1 uncultured Gammaproteobacteria bacterium
TATCTAGTGTAATGTAGTTATTTACCCAAACACCACTACCAATGATGCCGACAATCACTATTGCTGTGATGCTCAACAAGATCATTTTTTGCATTTTATTTAATTTAGCTCGCTCAAACAATTCCACTTCAGCTCCGGCTTGTGTCTGGTTTATTACTGGATTAGCTGAAATAGCTTGATGCTGTTCAAACATATGATCGTTGATCTAAATGATGCACAATAACTTTAGTAATATAATCATATTCTAAATTTACTGTATCATGTGGCTGTAAACTATTCAATATAGTGTGTGTTAAAGTATAAGGAATTAAATTTACAGTCACGGTAGTTTTAGCGATAGTCATGATAGTTAAATTCACGCCGTTAATTGTGATGCTACCTTTTGGTACCAGATAACATCGATTGGCTTGAGGATAACGTAAAGTTAAACGCACATCTTGTTGATTGTGTTGTAGAGACTGAACGGTGCCTATAGCATCTACGTGTCCGCTGACAATGCTACCAGATAATTCGGTACGCAATGTAACAGGCCATTCTGCGTTAATACCATCACCTACTCGCCACTGATTAACTGTGGTGATACGCCTTGTTTCCGGCATAAATTCTACAGTAAAAGTAGCATTGTCAACCGTTGTAATTGTTGAACAGATGCCATTCAATAAAATACTACCGCCTAAACTAAAGCGACGTTGTGATGGTTTTTTCAGCTGCATACGCAATAACCCTTTAGACTGATCAATGCGCTGAATAATTATAGTGGTTTGGGTAATGCCGCTAAACATGGTAAGACTGCATTAACATCGCTTTGAATGGTTTGAATTAATTGTGTTTTATCGGTTAACGCTTGATGTAATCGGAGCAACGCTAAACATTGAATGGTAATGGTTTGATGATATAAATCTCCAGAAAAATCTAACACATGTGCCTCTATCTGCGGTGGTTGTTCTGGGCCATAATAAATAGCGGCTGGATAAAACTGACTCTCTAGTTTCACATAACCAGCGTAACTACCATACTGCAAAGAAATACCCACCGGTAAAGCTAGGTTAGCAGTTGGAAAACCTAGACTAGTGCCACGTTTCCGTCGCTGTATCACCAGACCTGTAATTGTAAATAACACAGATTATTTAGCTTTTAATTCTTTTTGCACTTCTTTCCAATTACGTTTTAAATCTTGTTTCAAAGCTTTTACACTAGCGTGAGCAATTTTTTTACGTTTGGCATAATCTTCAACTAAATCATCTACCATGGTAGTATAATACTCCTTGGTTATTTTTTTAGTTGCAGCTACGCGATGTGAAATTGCTTTGCCTAATTCAGAAGCCGTTGTTTTAATTTTTTTTGTAGCAGTTTTTCCTGTAGGGGTTTGGGTAAAAAAATAAGTAGCAATTCCTGAAGCTAAAACAGCAGCTACGGCTGCTCCTGCTCTTAAACTGACTTTGGCCATACGTTTATTCATAAAATAACAGTTATCAATTAATTAATACTTACGGTTAGTTTAGCTAAATGATTACACTTTGTCCACGTTTGGGTATAGTTGCTGGAATTGAAAATTGTTTCGAGATAGCCTGAGCTAAGCCTTGAGCTTGCGCTATTTCACCATGTGTTAACCAAACATGCTGTGGTAAAGTGGGGGCGCTACCAATCCAGTGTAATAATTTAGGCTGATCGGCGTGAGCTGAATATGCGCCAATAGCTCGCACTTTGGCGTTTACTTCTACACGTTCCCCGTCAATCTCTACTACTTTAGCCTTTTCCAACAACTGTCGTCCTAATGATCCTTCTACTTGGTAACCCACAATTAATACCTGGTTACGATCATCTCTCAGATAACGTTGTAAATGAAATCGTATCCTACCACCTTGCATCATACCAGAACCTGCTAAAATAATTTTTGGCGCTTTGGCATAATTAATTTTTTTGGATTCTTCACGGGTACTAGTAAAAGTTAGTCCCTTAAATTTAAATACATCGTCACCAGATTCAATAATATATTTCGTTTCATTATTAAA
>CAZZNZ010000170.1:0-1969 GCA_964655875.1 uncultured Gammaproteobacteria bacterium
AACAATTACTTCAAAAATTTACCAAAAATTATGCTAAAAAATATTTTTAAATAATTAATAACTATGTCCAATTGTTAAAAAAAAATCCCTACCAAATTTAATAAGCCCATTTGTTTGGGGGTATCTTTGTGTATTAGAAAAACGTGGTTTGCCAATCACGGCCGCTTATGTTTTTGGCTCTTGGGCCAAAGGTACACAACATAAGGATAGCGATATTGATGTTTGTATAGTTTCTCCAAAACTCAAGGGTTGGCATAGTCGCGTACAAGCGTTATCGCGTGCGCCTTATGATGATTTATTAGCTATCGAACCGCACGGCTTCACGCCTAAAGAATTCAAACCAGAGGAAGATCCATTAGCCTACGAAATTGTGAAATACGGCATTAAGGTGATTTGAAAATTTACTACTTCAACTTTTAATGATAGCGAATTTTCCATCGAGCTTGATATCTTGTGGTATTTGGCCACGTTCTACCGCCTGAATAATCCTGGTTATCGCTCTCTTGGCTTCAGCATTATCCGCTGGCACTCGTTGATAAATTTTATCGGCAAAAGCTACCCATTGCTTGGCTAAATTATACCCGCCGGTATTTTTTTCAAACCCAATGGATACTTCAAGCGTAGGCTTGCCGAAGGCACGAATTTTTGCTACCTCAAAATGTCGTAATTTTCTATCATGAATCCAATCATACCCGCGTATTGTTTCAACAGCTTGATTCATTTTTACGTTCACCGCTGTGATAATATTGTTAGGTGGTGTAGTCGCGCCAACTGTAAAATGCCCTAACTCCCCTACTTTAGTATCCAACTCAATGCCAATGCGCATCTTGCCATCTAACGCCAGTTTTGTTGTTGCATCACCCGCCCGATAATATTGAGCAAAATTATTATAGTCTTGCTGCACTGCTTTTTCTAAAGCTTGTAAATGATACACTACTTCCGCGCTATCAGTAGCTTTAGCTTGGATAATAGCTTCACGCACTACTCCTACTTGCGTTTTATGAGCTAATAATTCTCTTTGAATAAAGTCTTGGTGTTCTGAACGATATTGCTTTAAATCAATAGTTTCATTCAAAGTATCTAATTGTGCTTGCTGAGCACTAGCCTGGATAGTTTCCCGTTGAAGCTGCTGATCAACCTCGGTGGGATCAATTGCAGTAGCTGGTGGAGTAAATTCATAATCATCAGCGCTACCACTATATCCAATTGCTGCGTCATCAGAAAAAATCTTGCCACTAAAATCGCTACGGCCAAAGCTATCGAATTCATCGATGCGACTAGAAGCTTGGCCAAACCGTTTAGTCTCTAATAACGATTGCTGCGGTTGGGCATCGGCAATGCCTGGAGCAGCCGCTTCCTGCCACCGCCCATTAGGTGATAACGGCTGCTCGGGCAAACTGATATGATCCATGGAACGACGTGGCACAACAATAGTATGGTCTTGAATTACGCCACTAGTTAATTCTCCAGCGCTTAAGACATGATGATCATCACTAGCAGCATGCAAAGTCATCTCAATCCGGCCATCGAATTGCCTGGTAAAGTGCGCTTCCACGGCATCGGCTTTACCGGCCCATAACTGTTTATTGTGCTCAATATCATAAATAGGCACTTGTTTACCATTTAGGCGTATGTATGTTTGATCAACATCGGATCGAAAAGTTTTATTCGTAATACGATGATTACTATCCTGCGCTTCTAACCAGCGTTTTAATGAGTGAGAGAATCCTTCGCCCTTGTGGATTACAGCATCGTACTGCACCGTATTACTTACTGGCTCGGGAGCAGAGGATAAATGTGCTGTCTCAGTTCTCTGCAACATATTATTTTCTTGCAATGGAGTTGTATCAGACTGAACTTTAACTATAGCCCGATGTGCTCGCCAACTTTGGATGGCTTCAGTGGCATAGTGCCCAGCAATTGCACCGGCGGCCGCGCCGGGTTCACGCACGGGCCGAGCAAATTCATC
>CAZZNZ010000171.1:0-1936 GCA_964655875.1 uncultured Gammaproteobacteria bacterium
AGGATCACGTTTAATATTGGTAGTAATGCGATTAGCTGTTGTTTGCAGTGTTTCGTTACTTTTATCATCTGTTGCGGTGAGAATGGTATCATTAGTTAACACTAATAATTTATTCAGATCACTCGTAGTTGGAGTAACAGAGACATTAAAAGCAGTGGTATACGTTTTATCTGGTTCAATGGTTTCAACAGTTAATGTAATGGTACGGGTAGCGGCATCATAACTGATGGACGCATCAGCAGAGTTCACATAGGTACTACCTTCTGGTAAGGTAGTTTGTACTTTTACTTTAGTCATTTTACCGCCGCTCGCTGCAACTTTCCACCAAATATTATAGGTGGTAGTTTGATCAACTTGGGGTGGGATTGGACCCGTGCCAATCTTAGTTAAGTGATCATCATAGTATCGCCCTTGCACTTCTAACGCTACCCTGCCTTGTAATTTGGTAGTTAATTCACTAATTTGATCAAATTCCACCTCTAGGTTATTTACACTAGCTTGCTTAACTTGCAAAGTAGCTTTAATTTCTTTAGTATCATTCGCTAAATCATTTGGCACTACTTCAGTATGCTTAATTGACACTGTTTTGCCGGCTACTAAAGTAGTGATGGGATCTAACGTTACCTCAGTAGAACCAAACAATGCTTGGTTAAAATTCAAAGTAAGTGTTAAATTTGTAATGTCTACTTCTGCAGTATTTTTCACCTCGATGGTATAATTTAGTTTTTCGCCGGCTTGAACAAACTCCGGCGCGGTTAATTTTAGATTGAGTTCAGGATTGATCACATTAACTATATGCATTACCTCGGCCTGCGGATTAAACAATCCATCCGATTGCACTAAACCAACTTGTAACACAAACTTTTGTTTTGAATTACCTGCACCGGTAATATCGCCTTTAAGCTCAACCGTTTTAGTTTCGCCCGGTTTAATTTCATCATATACCCAAGTATCGTTACCTTGATCCGCCGACGGTTTAGCGCCGCTCACTTTAAAACCATCTGGATATTGCACTAAAGCTTTGGCATTAATTAATGGCAGGGTTGAAGTATTCGTAAAACTAAAGCTATACTTCAGTTCTTCACCCGTATGCGCTTGGTCTTTAGCTTCAACTTCGGCTGTAATGATAGAATCTGTCACTGTAACAGCACTGTGAGCCGACACATCAAATGGAGAATTAAAATTACTCGGCCAATATGTAAATAAACTGTTCAATTCTTTGGTGTCATCTTTTTGACCCACTAATTGTCCGGTAACTACAATAGTGCCTTCCGCTCCCGGTGCGACGGATTGAATCTCCCAGCTATTTTGCATATCGTTCACGGCTGCTGGTTCGGTAGCGGTAAAATAAAAGCGATCTGGTAATAATAGCTCCACTGTGCCATGATCGATTGCTACTGCACTATCATTACGATAGCGCAATGTAACCGTTAATTCACCTCCAGAGCCAATAGTAGGCTCGTGATTCATAGTTAAACTCACTGCTCCATCACTCACTGCAAACCGTTTAGCGCCAAACACAAAATATCCTAAGCTAAGCGCTATTAAAGATAGCGCTCCAATTACCACCATAAAAATCACCACCACATTACGCTTGTATTCACGTCGCTCTAAGGTAGTCATATCTACAGCATCTTCACCATCCGACTGATATAATTTCATTAATTCATCTTGTTCTGCGTGATTAGCTGGCGCAGAGATTGTGTTTGGTTTATGATGCTTATTTTTACGTCTACCCATATCACTTTTATTGTACTAAAAATTGTTCGGTTTGTATATGTTCCAAACCATGTTCATATAGCCAAACATGAATCCTGTGCCAAACCGCTTGCCACTGTTGGTTATTTAAACGCAAACGCTGAATCTCTAAAAACGACGCTTGTTCCAACCACTGAATAATTTTTTGAGTTTCTCCTGTAGCTGATTCCTGCATACT
>CAZZNZ010000172.1:0-1917 GCA_964655875.1 uncultured Gammaproteobacteria bacterium
GTTTTTTTAAACGAGTAGTATCTTTTTCTTTTTCGCGCAAAGTAATATTAATGGTATCCATTAGCCAGCGATATTCCTGTGGATACACATAGGGAAATGCCAAATCTTCAATTTGGCCTTTTAAATCGCCGATACCTAAGCGGTTAGCAATTGGTGCATAAATCTCTAATGATTCCAGCGCAATGCGATGTTGTTTTTCTGGCGGTAATACAGCTAATGTTTCTAGGTTATGAATTCGATCACATAGCTTAATCATGATCACGCGAATATCTTTAGCCATGGCTATAAACATCCGGCGGAGATTTTCAATGTAGCGTTCCATTCCGCGGTATTTCAATACAGATAGCTTCGTTACACCTTCAACTAAAAAAGCAATTTCACTGCCAAATTCTTTTTTTACGTCTTTTAAAGTACGTTCTGTATCTTCTGGAACATCATGCAACAAACCGGCCGCAATGGTGGCATCATCTAAACGTAATTGGGCTAATTTATAGGCGGTAGCTTTGGGATGTTCAAAATAGGGTTCGCCTGATTTACGCATTTGGCCGGCATGAGCCTGTTCAGCATAATCATAGGCTAATTCAATTAATTCTAGATTAACACCAGGATTTTGCGTCTGAATAAATTGCATCAGTTCATCTTTCTTCATGTTTTTATCATATCATAAAGATGCTTCTGGACAAAACAAAAAAAGTATAGTAGAATGCTTTTATGAATCATAGTTTTCAAAATTATAATATATAAAGATATTATGCACTCAATGGATACTATTAATAACTATAGGGTTGAAAATAAACCATCTCCAGAAAATAAATTTAGTTCGGAACTCCGCGAAGTTGATAGTTGTGAAAAATTTAATGAGTTAATGCAAAGCAGCGGAGTTGATCTAGTTGCTATGGAAGTGACGGGACCAGAATATTCGGTATTAGATGGAAACGTTGGTTACATTGTTAAGGATGCGATTGGTAACATAGTCTCTCCAAATCAATCTGGTAGATCTTGGATTAGTTTTGATAGAGCTAAGGAGAGCGTGGTTAATTTGGCTAAAAAAAAGTTTGCGAATAGGAATATACAATAGAGATTATTCTAATTTCCGTTTTGTTAATTCAATCGCTTGTTCGGTAGTGATGCTATTGGCAAGTACATCTTTAGGTAAGCCTACATTTTTTTTACCTACCTTTAAGTATGGGCCATAACGACCATCTAATAGTTGAATTTTCTCTTTAGTTTCTGGATATTCACCTAGTTCTTTCAGCACGGCTGGTTTGCCACGGCGGCCTTTACCGGTTTTTGGTGTATCAAACATAGTGATAGCTTTTTCTAGGGTGAGCGTAAGTAAACTATCTTCCGGAGATAAACTACGCGTTTCCACTCCACACCGTAAATATTGTCCAAAGCGACCGTTATCCGCAATAATATCTTCGCCAGTTTTAGGATAAACGCCAATAGATTTTGGTAAGCTCAACAACTTTAATGCAATGTTTAAAGTGACATCTTCGGGTTTCATGCCTTTTAATAAACCCTTCATTTTTGGTTTAATGATTTTTGGTTTTTTAGATTTGGTTTTTTTTGTAGTATCTTCTTCCGCTACTCCTAATTGTACGTATGGTCCAAACCGACCTTCTATTAAATATACGGGTTTTTGGGTAGTGGGATCTGTACCCAATGGTGTTGGGCCTGCTTGTTGTTTGGTAATATAATCCAGCGCTGTCGTTACAGTTAACGTGTCTGGAGCGATGTCGGCTGGGATGCTGCCGGTTTTAGATGCGTTGCCGATAATTTGTTCTACAAACGGACCGTACCGACCAACGCGTACATTCACCGGTTCATTCTGAGCTGTTTTACCAAGTGGAATGGTACATACTTGACGGGGGTCAATTTCCACTTTTAACATCTCATGCAAACCAAGTTGTTCTG
>CAZZNZ010000173.1:0-1912 GCA_964655875.1 uncultured Gammaproteobacteria bacterium
CCTAATTGTTGCATTAATTTTGTGGGTGCATTTCTAAGATGCATTGGTACCGGTGAATTTGGTGTGTCTTTAATATCGTGCAACACCCGTTGAACAGCATCATAGACCACACGAGATTTTGGCGCTCGAGCGCAATAAGCTACTGCTTCAAAAATACCATATTGCCCTTCTGGCATGCCTAGAAAATGAGCTGATTGATAAGCTGCCACACATAGTGGTAATGCTTGTGGATCGGCCAAACCGATATCTTCGGCAGAAAATTCTATTACTCGTCGCATCACGTACAATGGATCTTCACCAGACAGCAACATTCGGCCACACCAATATAAAGCTGCATTCACATCCCCGGCGCGC
The DNA here is from genome assembly GCA_964655875.1 of uncultured Gammaproteobacteria bacterium. GTDB lineage: Bacteria > Patescibacteriota > Patescibacteriia > UBA9570 > UBA9570 > JBAZWO01. Next base: position 355 of record CAZZNZ010000173.1, read on the forward strand.
ATTGTTTTATGCAATGCAGAAATGAGGTTGTAATGTTCCTCTCCAGCTTTATCATAACGCAAAGCAATTTTTTCAATCACACTTTTAACATTAGCTAACGTAATATGAGCAAAGTCTGGGTAAGTTTGCTGTAATAATTCAATGGTATTTAAAGCTACGCGTGCATCACCGTCAGAGACATTTACAATGTAATCCATGATATCGTTCTGTAGAACCATGTTATGACACCTCTCTACAACACGCATGATAATATGTTTAATATTCCCATCTGTTAATTTATCAAACACAAACACCTGACAACGCGATAATAAAGCGTGATTTAATTCAAAGGATGGATTTTCGGTAGTCGCACCAATTAACGTAATAATGCCCTGCTCCAAATAAGGCAACAACACATCTTGTTGAGCTTTATTCCAGCGATGAATTTCATCGATAAAGACAATGGTATTTTGCCGATAGAGTTCTTTATCGGTTTTGGCCTGACCTATCACGTTGCGTAACTCTTTTACTCCAGCAGACACAGCGGATAAAGTAATAAATTTAGCTTTGGTGGTTTGAGTAATAATTTTAGCTAACGTGGTTTTTCCGCTACCAGGCGGGCCCCAAAAAATCATCGATACCAAGTGATCTTGGGTTAATAATTTACGAATAACACCATGAACACCTATTAATTTATTCTGCCCAACAAATTCATCTAATTGAACTGGTCGAAAACGCTCGGCTAACGGCTGAGCAATCTTTAAATGATGGGAAAACAAACTATCCATACATTCTCAGACCCTCTAATCGGACATTCCTCTCCTTTGAGAAGAGGGGCTGAGAGTGAGGTTCTTCACTACCAGCTGTCCACAAGCAGCCATAATATCCAGTCCTTTAGAATAACGAATAGTGGTGGCAATCCCGTAGCGCTCCACAATGGTTTGAAAGTGCCGCATATTGTGTTCTGATGAACGTTTCATCTCCGCATCAGTTTGATTCCATGGAATTAAGTTTAATTTTACTTGATGCGCAATTGACGCAAAAGCTTTACCTAAAGCCTTAGCTTCTTCCGGCATATCATTGATATTCAATAACATCACATATTCAAGCGTAAGATGATGACGCCGATTACCATGTTTATCTAGATATTGTTTCACCCAATCACGTAAAGCTTCTACCGAGGTGTTTTTGTTCGAAGGCACAATTTTACTACGAGTAACATTGGTACCAGCGTGCAATGATAACGCTAAGCGCACATCGGGGAAATTAGAATCATTCAGAATTTTTTTTAAAATAACTGGCACGCCAACAGTAGAAATTACAATTCTAGTTTTGCCAATTCCCATATCTTGAATAAACACTTTCACCGCGTTCATTACACTATCATAATTATTTAACGGTTCGCCCATACCCATGAATACAATATTTGAAATTTCATCCGCATTACGTTGACCGGTTTGAAATTGCCAAAACCGCACTTGATCCACAATTTCATCGATCGTTAAATTACGTTTAAACCTCATGGTACCCGTAGCACAAAAACTACAGTCCAGCGCACAGCCGGCCTGAGTTGAGATAC
>CAZZNZ010000174.1:0-1909 GCA_964655875.1 uncultured Gammaproteobacteria bacterium
CGGTAGATTGGGTATCGGGTGGATTTATGTTATTACGCAAAACCATGCTGCAACAGATTGGCCAATTCGACGATCATTTTTTTATGTTTTATGAAGATATGGATTTGTGCCATCGGGCTTGGGCCACCGGTTGGAAAGTAGTATTTGTACCGGAAGCGCTGGTGCAACATAGTCAAGGCGTAACCTATCGTAAACTAAAAAATGTAGCTGCAGGATATTCTCTGGCAAGTTATCGTTATTTTATTAAAAAACATGGTTGGGGTGGTCGGCCTCAGGCTAAACGGACATGAAAATATTACAGATTGATAAATTTAATTATCTCAAAGGTGGTGCGCAGCGCTATTATTTAGAATTAAGTACACTATTACGCCAGCACGGCCATACCGTTAGTGTGTTTTCACAGCAACATGAAGGCAATGTCGATACGCGGTATCAACAGTATTTTCCAAAAGAACGGTATCGATTTTTTGAGTCGCGAGAAGTAGACCAAAAGCTAGAGCGGTTGATTGTCCAGGAGCAACCAGATATTGCCCATGTACATCTGTTATATCATCATCTCACACCATCCATCTTAAAAGTATTGCGGCGTCACCGTATTCCGGTAGTCATGACAGTACATGATTATAAATTAATTTGCCCTAATTATCTGTTGTTCACGGAAGGTAGCCCGTGTCAGCGTTGCCAAGGACACAAATATTATAATGCGGTATTGCATAAATGCATTAAAAATTCCACAGCCAAATCGGCCATTGTAGCCGCCGAAATGTATTGGCATAAATTGTTTCGTAGTTATGAAGGGTACATTGATCAATTTATCACTCCCTCCGAATTTGCTAAAACTAAGCTGGTTGAATTTGGGCAGAATGCTAGTAAAATTACAGTGATTCCACATTTTATGAATCTACAAGATAAAACGCCGAACTATCAACCAGGAGAGTATCTGTTGTATGTTGGGCGATTATCGGCTGAAAAAGGAGTTGACAAACTAATAGAAGTATTTTATAATAATAGCGTTTCCGAACGTTTAGTCATTGCTGGAACTGGTCCTTTACAAGCTAGCCTGCAAGCCCAAGTACAAACCCACCGGATTGAAGATAAAGTGGAATTTTTAGGTCATATTGAAGGTAATACTTTAGCCTCAGTGATTCAACGGTGTAAGTATTTGGTGGTGCCATCGTTAGTTTGGGAAACATTTGGTTTGGTAGCATTAGAGGCCTTTGCTTACGGTAAGCCCGTATTAGCGCACAATGTGGGCGGTTTAACAGAAGTAGTTGAACATGGAACGACGGGCTGGTTATATCATACGAGCACAGATTTAACGGATCGTATTATTCATTTACAAAGCGCACAAGCTACAATTATCCAACAAGGTAAATATGCCCGGCAAGTGGTTGAAACACGTTATACACCGCAACAACATTATGAACACATTATGTCTGTTTATGATGGCGTGTTATCTGGTAGTGTTACCACAACCCGTAGTAGCTGCAAATAACACCTTGGATTTAGGTTTTCCGCGTTTAGCCAATTTATATTTAAAGACACCGTTACAGCAAAGTGATGTTGAGCCGCTGGCTCAGTGGGATGTATTAGTGTTGGGCATGCAAGAGCAATCTAATGCTCCCGAGGTTATTCGTGCTATTCGAAAACATAATCCTAATATTAAAATTTTTGCTTATGTGGCTTCGCAGGAATTTCCAGAATCGCGTTTGAATGACATTGAAACATCTGATGGACCTTGGCACAAATTATATCAAGGTATACACCAAGATTGGTGGTTGTATCGTTCCGATGGTAGTCGCTTTTCCTCATGGCCTGGAAATTATTCGCTCAATGTGGCTAGCGGTTGGGGAACATATTTACCGCAATTTATGCATGATCAGGTAATGTCTACGGGATTATGGGATGG
>CAZZNZ010000175.1:0-1903 GCA_964655875.1 uncultured Gammaproteobacteria bacterium
ACGTCAAGTAATTGGGGTGTTAGGGCTAGCATTTAAGGATAATACTGATGATATTCGTGAATCTGCTGCGATTGATATTGTGCAGCAGTTAGCAGCATCAGGTGCGATGATTCAAGCTTTTGATTACAAAGCCGCTGTTAATGCGAAGCGTTTGTTTAATGATACAATCAAGTTTTGCAATGATCCCTATGAGGCAGCTAAGGGCGCTAACGCGTTGTTGATTTTAACTGAATGGAAAGAGTTTAAAGCGTTGGATTGGTCTAAAATTAAAACCTTAATGACTAAACCCGTAGTGTTTGATGGGCGTAATTTGTTAAAGTCAGCGATGATGCATGAATTAGGGTTTGATTACCGTTCGATTGGTCGTTAAATTAAGGTATGAAATTGATCGTTACTATTCCGTGTTATAATGAAGCAGCTACATTAACGGGAGTAATTCAAGAAATTCCTCGACAATTAGCCGGTGTTACGGCTGTGGAAGTTTTAGTAATCGACGATGGCTCTACCGACGATACAGTAGCGGTTGCTAAGGCCGCGGGTGCGGATTATATTATTTCACATAAAAAAAACAGTGGTTTAGCACGCTCATTCCAGCAAGCTTTATGGGAGGCTGTGGTGCGTGGCGCAGATATCATTGTGAATACCGATGGTGATAATCACTATGATCAATCTAAAATTCATGAATTAATTCAGCCATTGTTAGAACAACGAGCGGATATTGTTATTGGTTCACGCAAGAATTTGCGTACCAAACACCGATTACTGAATAAAATTGGTAGTTATGTAATGACCAAATGGGTAGGGTTGCCGCAGTACGATGTTTCTACCGGTTTTCGTTCCTATACGCGTGATGCGGCATTACAGTTAGGCGTGTATTCTACTCATACGTATGTACACACTACTTTATTGTCGGCTCAAGATTTAGGTTTAACCATGATAGAGCTACCCATTGCTGATCGCTTGGTAGTACGTCCGTCACGTTTAATTAAAAATGTGCCGAGTCATTTATGGCATGCCGGATGGAATATTATACGCAATATTGTTATTTTTAGACCATTACGGTTTTTTGGGTTAGTTGGTATAGCGCTAACACTTATAGGAATTGCGCCCCTAGTTCGTTTTTTTTATCTCTTTCTACAAGGAGATAGTAACGGACATTTACAATCGATTGTGATTGGAGTGATGTTTGTAATCCTAGGCTATATCAATTTGGTACTAGGTTTACTCGGCTCATCTATTGGTTGGCATCGTAAAGTAACGGAAGAAGTGTTATATCGTATGAAAAAAATGGAACTACACGATCGAGTGTAATGCATATGCAGTTATTATTTATTACTCGGAAATATCCTCCCCAGATTGGTGGTATGGAAAAGTTTAGTGCTGATTTTTTTAAAATCTTCAAAGACAATTGTACATTGTTAGCTCTAAGTTATTCACAAATACATTTAATTTGGTGGCTACCCTATGCTGTATTACGTGGTATATGGTTAGTTCGTCGTGCGGATATGATTCACTTGGGCGACGGTGTGTTGGCTTGGTTAGGGGTAGTACTACATTGGCTCACTAAAAAACCCATCAGTATTACGCTACATGGGCTAGATGTAACTTATACTAAATTTGGTTATCAAACATTCATTTGGTCGGCATTACAGCATTATCAGGCCATTGTCTGTGTTAGTACAGTAACTGCTAAAATTGTTCAACAGCATGGTTTCATTGCCACGGTTATTTCTAACGGTGTAAATATAGCAGATTGGCAGACACATCGTGAAGCACGAACTACAAATAGAGTAGAATTGTTAACTGTGGGAAGATTAGTGCCGCGCAAAGGTGTAGCTTGGTTTATAGAGCAAGTAATGCCAAAATTACCAGCGCATTATTATTATACGATTATTGGTGATGG
>CAZZNZ010000176.1:0-1886 GCA_964655875.1 uncultured Gammaproteobacteria bacterium
CTACTAATACTAACTCTAAATAAGCTCGAATGGAAATTAGTTTATCAGCAGAAACTCTAGGACACATTGGATCATTCCCCGTTACTAACTCCCTATGGGTGGTATTTGCCTTAACTACTGTCTTAATTATCTTGGCTGTACTAGCTGGTCGAAACTTACAAACAGTTCCTAAAGGTTTACAGTTTTGGGCTGAGGTGATTATTGACGGCCTATACAATTTAATAAAAGATATTACCGGTAATAAAAAAATTACCGATCGATTTTTTCCGTTTGCCGCAACAGTATTATTATTTTTTCTGTTTGGTAACTTTCTAACCTTTTTACCTGGTACCGATGCCTTTTTTTGGACTCCAGCAGAACACACCGAAAAAACAACCGCAGTTGATACTGAGGTCGTTCAAGAAACTACTGTCACCGAAACAACAACAGAAGAAACAACAGAAACAGAGACTGAAACAGAACATATTCATCTCTATCGTACTATTACAACAGATTATAACGTTGTATTAGCAGTCACCTTGGTAAGTTTCGTGGTAATTCAATTATCAGGTTTGTTTGGTAATGGCGTGCTGGGGCACATTAAAAAATTTATCAATTTTTCTTCACCTATTAATTTTATGGTGGGCATTCTAGAATTAATTGGTGAATTTTCACGTGTTTTATCGCTGTCATTTCGATTATTTGGTAATATGTTTGCCAAAAAGGTCCTTATTCTAGTAATTTTAGGTATGTTGCCGTTTTTTGGACCACTTCCTTTTAATTTATTAGGTATTGCGGTATCGTTAATCCAAGCTTTCGTGTTTATGTTGATTGTGGTAATTCAGATTGCGCTGAGCAGCGCCTCACATAGTGAATAAAAATAAAAAATTTAATTAGCTAACTAATAATTTATTTAATCGTATGGAAGTAGAAGGAATCAAATATATTACTGCCACCACCGCTGTATGTGTTAGTGGTGTAGCCGCCGCTTTTGGCGAAGGTTGGATTGCTGCTCGCGCTATGGAAGCTATGGGTCGCAACCCTGCCGTTGGTAAAGATATGTTCGTGCGTATGGTTACCGCTATGGCTTTAGTTGAATCTATTGCTATTTATGGTTTCGTAACTACCTTAATCATGTTATTTGTCTAGTCGCTCAGATTAGCAAGTTATGGTTAAAATTATTGGTGCATTAGGTGTAGATATAAAATTATTGTTAGCAAATATTGTTAACTTCGTAGTTTTAGTTTATATCCTGAAAAAATTCGCCTACAAGCCAATTTTACAATTTGTAGCCGATCGCACTGCTAAGATTAAACAAGGTGTTGAAGACGCTAAATTAGCAAAAATAAATTTAGCTGAAGCCGCAGCTCAACGGGAGCAAATCTTGTTGGAGGCACGCCGAGAAGCCAAACAAATTGTGGAACAGGCTAAAACAAATGCTCAGCAACAAGCAGAACAAACCATTCAACATAGTCGTGCAGAATCTGAAAAAATAGTACGAGCGGCTCAAACTCAAATTAAACAAGAGCAAATTGAGGCACTACAACAAGCCAAGCGTGAAGTGGCTGGGTTGGTAGTACAGGCTTCGGAAAAGTTATTGCGCAAAAAAATTGATCCAGCGACAGATAAAGCTTTAATTGATCAATTCTTAAGTGAAGTACATGTCTAAAATTACGCCAAAACACTACGCCATTGCCTTGTATGATCTTGTACAATCCGCCACAACTGAACAACGTGGTGCAGTGATTCGTAAATTTTTAGAACAATTATATAAAACTGGTCAGTTGCGATTATTACCAACTATTACCAAAGCGTTTGAACAATACCACTATGAACAAACTGGGGTAATACCAGTACAAATAACACTGGCTGAGGATTTAGCTCCAGAATTTATTCAACAGCAAGTA
>CAZZNZ010000177.1:0-1880 GCA_964655875.1 uncultured Gammaproteobacteria bacterium
CGAGATTGTAATACTTTTAAAGCCTTAGCATTATTTTTATGTTGTGATTTTTCATCCTGGCAGGTAACAATTAATCCGGTAGGTAAATGTGTAATGCGTACCGCAGAATCAGTGGTATTTACGCTTTGACCTCCATGACCACCGGAGCGATATACATCAATGCGAATTTCATTAGGTTCAATTTTTAAATCCACTTCTTCAGCTTCGGGCAATACAGCTACTGTAACAGTAGAAGTATGTACGCGGCCAGATTTTTCTGTTTCCGGAACGCGTTGTACTCGGTGTACGCCGGATTCATATTTTAGTTGCGAGAACACTCTGTGGCCACTGATTTCAAAAATGACTTCTTTAAAACCACCAATGCCAGTACGATTACTGCTCATTAAACTAGTTTTCCAGCCATGTTGCTCGGCGTAATGGCTATACATACGAAATAATTCGGCTGCAAATAAAGCCGATTCATCACCGCCGGCGCCAGCTCGAATTTCCATAATAATATCTTTTTTATCTAGAGGATCGGTAGGTAATAGCAAAGCAGTTATAGTATGCTCTAAGTAAGCTAAATGTTGTTTTGTGTTTATCAGCTCTTCTTTTGCCAGAGCTACTAAATCCGCATCCGAACTAGTTTGAATTAATTGTTCCGCTTCCGATATTGCGGCATTGGTTTTGGCATAATCATCGAAAGTGACTAGTTTTTCTTTTAATTCATCATATTCTACAGACACCTCACGAAATAGCTTTGGCTGTTGTAATACAGCAGGATCTTGCAATTGTGTTTCCAGATCCGAAAAGCGTTGACGTAATGCAGAAATTTTTTGATCAATTTTTTCCATATAAAATATCCCAAAACAGTAGAGACATGCCATGGCATGTCTCTGTGTAATGGAATGGTGTTAATTATCTTTGAGAGCTGCTTTTGCTAGCTTCTTCGAATCCTTTACTTTACGTTTTTCTTTCTTGCTCGGAGCGCTACCTCGACTAGCCTTAACTGCCTTAGCTTTAGCTGTTTTTTCTTGAAATTTCTCTACACGACGAGCCGTATCAATAAATTTTTGTTTGCCGGTGTAAAAGGGATGGCAATTTGAGCAGACTTCAACTTGAATAGTTTCTAGAGTTGAGCCAGTTGTAAACGTATTACCACAGGAACAAGTCACTGTAGCTTTAGAATAATATTTGGGGTGAGTATCTTTTTTCATTGGGTGTTACTGTAGCACAGTTTAAAAATATCGTCAATATGCATTACTGTCGTCATGATCGGCACTTAAACTAGCAGCCTCATCTAGGTGTTTGTATTGTTTAATTAATTGATATTCTTGTGCTAACACATCATTTAAACCGGCCTGGTCCTTATTTTTAATTAAAGTTTTCTTTAGCTTAATATTCTTAATAATAGATCGTAATTTTGCGGGATGACCCATAAAATAATCCATGGCATCTTCTCGGTATTCATCAGGCATTAAATCAAGCATCTTAAAAAACAAATCCTGATCTGGCTTGTGTATGCCATTAAACGGATCATCGGATAGAGTGGCGTCATCTTCACATAACCAGTCGTTAAGCCAGTTTGTATCGTTATTGTTGTAGGCCATGTTGCCCAGTATAGCTAATATCCTTAAACTCTACAAGAGCAAAAGAGAAATGCACTATACACTATACCTCTACTCTAAATCATCGGGCATTTCAGCAACGCTGGTAGCGGCATTAAACACAGCTTCTAAGTGAGCCGGTGGCAATTCACTTTTAGTCTCGGCGCTACGTTCAACCAGATGTAATCTTTCGTTGTGATTCATATCCATTTATTATCATGTATTTTTAATTTTGTCAATAGGCAAGAAACGTGCTATAGATATCATTATGAGAAAAATCCTAAACAATGCATT
>CAZZNZ010000178.1:0-1873 GCA_964655875.1 uncultured Gammaproteobacteria bacterium
TAATTCGGCGGCACTATGAATAGCGTTAGAGGTAGTAGCGAGATTAGAAAAACTCCCTGTGTCGGTAATTAATCCGGTTAACAAACATAAGGCGATTGGTTTAGTGATATGATTGACGCTTTTTAGCAACTCAAAAACCAATTCACAGGTTGATGATGCCTCTGCTGAAACTAAATTGTAATGACCATAGTGTTCATTTGTAATGTGATGATCAATGTTGATGATGCTGGCATGTTGTCGAACCAAACGCAGTTGATCGGTTAACCCCGCACGAGCCGGATCACCACAATCTAGTATAATTACTGCATCGAGATCGGGTTGTTTCCACACAGAATGATGCGGACCAACTTTGTGAGCTTTAGGCAAAAATTTAAAAGAATCAGCAGCGACATCGACATTAAAAATCGTATAGCTAATCTGTTGATCTTCCAAATAATGCGCTAATGCTAAAGATGAACCAAGGGCGTCACCATCCGGGTGACGATGACTAGCAACTACTACATGTCTAGATTGACGTAGCTGTTCTATAATAGCCGTCTGTGTAATAGTAGGCATAACCGGGAATTCTAGTCGGTTTATTTTAACGAGTCAAGCAGAGCTTCAATATGAGCAGCTTTAATAGCGCCTTCATCAATCGTTAACTTTAATTTTGGAAATCGGCGTAATGGTATGCGTTTAGCCACAGCCGGTACTACTCTACCCAAATGTTTTCGCGCCAATGTTAACACGGTTCCAGTGCGATCGGTTGGGGTAACAACCAGCCACACCATCGCATTATTTAGATCAGGAGAGATACGCACTTTACTAACACTTAGTACAGTGTAGGGTGGCAATTCAATTTGTGCATTGAATTCATAGCCGAGAGCGGAGCGCAAAGCTTCGTTTACTTGAGTAAGACGATCAACTGCCATAGTTAAATGCTAATCATGCAAGCCGCGTTTTTTTTCCGAGGTTTCATACAATTCTAATACATCATCTACTCTCAATTCGGTATTTAGTTCTAGCTTCATGCCACACTCAGTATTGTTAGGTACTTCCGACACGTCTTTTTTGTTGCTTTGTAATTGAGCAATGGTAGCTTCGCCCACTTTTGTTCCTGCTCGCATAATTTTGGCAATGGCTTTATTTTTAGCGTTACCGGACAACACGCGTCCACCGGCCACTACTATTTTTGTTGTTGCTCGGAAAATAGCCAAGATTTTTACTTCGCCTACCTTGGTATAGATAATTTCCGGAGTTAATAAGCTACCTAACAATTCTTCAATATGTTCAATTAATTTGTAAATAATAGAAAAAGTCTGGGCAGTAGTTTGAGTGCCTAAAGCGTAATCGGCCGCTGCGCCAGTCATAATTACATTAAATCCAATTAGTTTAGCTTTAGCTGCTACGGCCTGATCAATGTCTTTTTCGGTAAAGTTACCCAAGCCACGTTTAATAACAATTAATTCCACCTCGGGATGCTGAATCTTTTGTAATGATTCTACAATAGCTTCAAGCGATCCAAAGGTATCGGCTTTTAAAATTAGCGGCAAGACAACTTTACCGGTTTTTTCTTGAACGGCAGGCTTGAGATAGGAGAAGGTTTGATAGGCCTTGGTTTTTTTATGTCTCAACACTTCTTTATCAGTAGTAGCCATTAGGATGTCTCCCACTATAGGCGTGCCCTTTAAGCCTAAAAATTGAACCGGTACAGACGGATTCGCTTTGGTTAATGCAGTACCTTTCCAGGATTTCATCGATCGAATTTTGCCGGCCACATTACCCGCCTCAACAATATCGCCTACGTTTAATGTTCCGGTTTGTATCAACACAGTAGCCACTGGGCCAGCATCTTTATCTACCCGCGCTTCAATAATTGTGCCCACAGCTAAGC
>CAZZNZ010000179.1:0-1012 GCA_964655875.1 uncultured Gammaproteobacteria bacterium
ACTAAAACTTGCTAAATTTTGAGAGAAAAATCCTCTCAATATTTAGTGTCTCCATATACCCTAAATTTTTTGAATTGTCTCTCGATTCGGGGGAGGGGGGTGCGCTTGAAAATTCTATACTTCGTGTATGATAGTTTTTGGCAAATCTTTAATAAAACGTGATGGAGCGCTAATTTGTGTGTTGCCATAAACAGTACGTTGAGCTGTGTACACAATATAAGCGCGTTCCTTAGCGCGCGTAATGGCAACGTAACATAAGCGGCGCTCTTCTTCTAATTCACGTGGCTCAAATAAACTGCGAGCGTGCGGAAACAAACCCTCTTCCATCCCCACAATGAATACGGTAGAAAATTCCAATCCCTTAGCCGCATGAATAGTCATTAAATTCACGGCATTGAGTTTTTCATCTAGTTCATCTTGATCGGACATTAAGCTTACTTGCTCTAAAAAAGCATTCATACCTTCTAAACCAGTGAGGTGATCAAATTTTTTAGTAACACTACCTAATTCAGCAATATTTTCTAGGCGATATTCACCATCTGTAGTTTTGGTATCAAATTGATCCGCAAATTTAGTGAGCTTCACAATTTTCTCCAACAACTGTGACGGGGTAGCGGTAGCCACACTTTTGGTTAACTGTTGCATGATGGTTTGAAATTGTTTTAAGGCGGTCTGTTGTTGTGACCGTAGGGGAACCTGGGCGTCCAAGTACGATACACTATTTTCTCTACACCATTGTTCAATCTTTAACCAACTAGTTTTACCAAGAGCACGTGCCGGTACATTGCTAATGCGTTCTAAGCTAACCCAGTCTTGCGGATTGGTTAAGGCTCGTACATAGGCGATTAAATCTTTAATTTCACGTCGTTCGTAAAATTTAATACCCCCCACAATGTGGTACGGTACATTATAACGTAAAAATGTTTCTTCTAAGGCGCGTGATTGTGCGTTAGTGCGATACAGTACTACATAGTTAGTTAAATCTATTTTAGACAAGCTAGCTTTAATGTGG
>CAZZNZ010000179.1:1022-1853 GCA_964655875.1 uncultured Gammaproteobacteria bacterium
GCTGGCGATCGCGGCCCTGCTGCTGGCCTCGGACGTGCGCTCGGTGAACACCCCTTTAGACAAGCTAGCTTTAATGTGGCGTTCTAACGCTTGATTTTTTTGATAGCCTTGAAACGTGCTACTGCGCATGATGCGGTCTAGTAACGATTCGTTTTCTGGTATGTACTGAATTTCATTAGTGGCTTCGGATTGATTTGGTGCATGAAATATTTCTTGAATTACATATTCACCTTCCGCCTCTTCATGATCCACTTGCTTCAAGGTAATTTTGTGACCATAGCCATTGTTAGTCCATAAGGTTTTTTTCTTTTGACGGGCATTATGTTGAATGATCGCGCTAGCAGCTTCCAAGATATATTTAGTTGAACGATAGTTTTGTTCCAGTAATATCACTTGAGCAGCTGGGTAGTGATCTTCAAAATCTAAAATGTTCTGTAGATCTGCTCCACGCCAGGCATAAATGGATTGAAAATCATCACCTACCACGCAAATGTTGCGGTGTTTAGCGGCTAAGAGTTGCACCAACAATAATTGAGCATGATTAGTATCTTGATACTCATCAACCAAAATATAGTGCCATAAAGTTTGATAGTATACTAAACGTTCAGGATGTTCTTGAAATAATTTTACGGTTAAGCGAATTAAATCATCAAAATCCAGCGCGTTATTCTCCCGGAGTGTTTTTTGATAGTGTTCATACACTTGAGCAGTAATCTGTTCAATCGTGTCTGTAGCTTCGGCAGCATAGGTACTGGCGTCTTGCAGTTGATTTTTTGCTTTCGAAATGAGGGCTTTGATTAATCCAGGAGCAACTTTTTTAGGATCGTGTCC
>CAZZNZ010000180.1:0-1852 GCA_964655875.1 uncultured Gammaproteobacteria bacterium
ACCCTTCGTGTTCACCTCGTTCCATATCACGACTTTGATAGGCCCAACGCATTTTACGGGCACGCCAACGCACTCGACGCTCTGGAGCAATTTTATAATACGATAGCCCAGTGATATCCGCTCGAGCATGAGACCCTTCAACAAACGAATTTACAAATTTATATTGCGATAATGCGCCCATCATACCACGCCGTGCCTTGACACGTTGAAAGAGTTTTGGCGACGACCAATACACAAATCTAATTTTTACTTCAAACGGCCAACGTGACATTTTTTTATCTAATTCATCTACTAACTCACGCTCTGGATTCGTTAACCGTTGTCGTTCAGATGCTGCCGCTTCATGCACTGCTTCAGCATAATCCCCTGGCCAGATCGCATCATGCACCATACCTAAAATTTTCACAGGAACATCTAAAAGCATATCGATGAATGGAAAACCGCCGCCATGATGACCGCTAGCACCTGGTTCGACCACGGCCATAATAGCAGCTTCTGCCTTGTGTTTAAAATGCGCAGGATCTGCTGGTGCCGCCATAATTTGAAACCATAAATGTTCGCCTGGCTGTAAACGAGTCATCATTTCTAAAATAGAAGCTAATGGATATACTACTTCACCAGATAATTGATGCTCCCAATGTGGCGGTGTTTTAATCGGATAAACAGCTTCTTTTTCTAATTTTAACTCTGTGCCATACATTTTAATTTCATCTTTCAAAATCATCTCGTCGGTTAATTCTTTAGAATAATCCTCTACTTCAGTTAATACACAGTCAGGATACTGCGCATAAAATGCGGCTTGAACAGTTTCTAAATGCGCAGCATGAGTACGCACATAAAATGTAATATAACCACCGTTACTTTCAATTTCAAAGGAATAAGGTTCTTGGGTATATCCATCCCAATAACGTTCTTCGGTATTAGGAATATTTCTAATTCCATATAAATGTGAGAAAATCTGTTCAACTGCTTTTAAATTTTGTTCGTTTTGTGGTGGAACTTCTATTTTAATCAAGACAAATGGTTGATGATGTTTAAATTTTTCTTGTATCCAAAAAATCCATCCTGTCCACGCAATATGCCAAATAACAGGAATGAAAATTAACCCTCCTCCATATTTAAAAAGGTACCAAGCTGCTTTGAATGGATTGGTGCCTCCGACCACTAATATTTCTTGCAGTAATCTATCCATGCAATTATTATTGCCCCTTAGCCAAGGTATACCGTCCGTCAATCAGCCGTGTAAACCGTTGCTTATCAGTTAAGGCTAAATGAATGGTATTGCGCTTCACTAAGCGTTGCTCTAAAATTACGTTCACCAGTTGATCTCGTGTCATCGGCTTACCATATTCACGTAAAATATGTTGCAACACATCGGCTACTATCCCTTGTTTATAACCCCATTCTTTTAGGGCATAAATCCCTCTGCCAACTAATACATAATGCTGGTTCAAAATTAATTCATTATGCACGGTAGGTGGATAAGCTTCCTTTTTAAAAACTATCGTAATTTGTTTAGCAATTTCCACAAAATGTAATGGTTTACCAATTTTTTTTAAAATCAAATAAATCTTATCATTCATCCGTTTTGGTATCACGCTACCCCAATTGGCTAATCCGTATTCACCAAATGGGTTTTTCTCAATTTTTTTACTTACCTCTAAATACGCTTTTACCACTTTTGGATGTATAGATCCATGTTTACTTTGTAACGCATGATGAATTACGTTTAATTCTAATGGATTATTATCAGTAACAATAATATCAATTAAACGCGTAATAGTTGTATGTACGTCATTAATATTGATTGATTTTAACTGCCAAGATTTTACAAAATGTTCATTCGGACCGA
>CAZZNZ010000181.1:0-863 GCA_964655875.1 uncultured Gammaproteobacteria bacterium
TCCTATCTTTATGGCTAAACATTTAAAACATGAGTTTAAAAAAATTGAAACTCAACAAGATCGCATAGCTGATGCAATTACAAAATTTGCTGGCAGTATGAGTTTTGTATATTTACATACCATCATATTTTCGGCTTGGATTATTTATAATCTCTCGGCTAAACATCATGGCTTCGATCCATTCCCATTTGGTTTATTAACCTTAATTGTAAGCCTCGAGGCAATTTTTCTTTCCACATTTGTAATGTTATCTCAAAATCGCCAAGCCAAACAATCCGATTTGCGTGCCGAATTGGATTATGAAGTAAATGTAAAGGCCGAAAAAGAAATTGGCGAGATTAAGAAAATATTGTTAAAACACTAACTAGTGCGTTGACCACGTAACAACATATCCAAAGCTTGTTGCATTGATCCGGCCTCTCTAATTTCACCACCATTCACAAAGAAAATAGTATCGGCATCGGCAATGGTATTTAAGCGGTGTGCAATCACTACTCGAGTAGTAGTAGCTGACAGTTGCCGTAAAATGGTTTCTAGTAATTGCTCAGTTACCGTATCTACATTGGCCGTAGCTTCATCTAAAATTAATAGATCTGGTGTGCGTAAAATAGTGCGCACAAAGGCAATGAGTTGCTTTTGCCCTAAACTCATCGCATCGCCATTTGTTTCTATAGTGGTATCTAACCCCTGCTGAAACTTAGCCATAATACCAGCCAAACCTTTACTCTGCAGCAATCGATTTAACTGCGCATTATCTACCTGCTCTAAACTAGCGTTACCATAGCGAATATTATCCCCCACTGTACCCGTAAATAAAAACGGTTCTTGTAAAATGAATCCAACTTTTTTAACTCTTTCTTCGG
>CAZZNZ010000181.1:873-1823 GCA_964655875.1 uncultured Gammaproteobacteria bacterium
CCGATCTTTTTGGATCGTTCTTCTGGTGTATAACTGCGTAAATCACGGCCATGCAATAAGATGCTACCAGCCGTAGGATCAAATAACCGTGCCATTAAAGAAGCAGTGGTAGTTTTTCCGCCGCCGGTTGGGCCCACTAACGCATAGGTTTTGCCAGCTTGTAAGCTAAAGTTAGCATCATGTAATACTACAGCTGTATCGGTATATTGAAATTTTACCTGCTGAAACTGCAATAGTGGCGCCACGGTGCTAGGCGTAGTATTCTCTGGTAGCACTGTTAAATCATTCTGCAGCACCACAATGGCATGAATACGATCCCAGCCAGCCAATGCTACTTGGAAGGTAGTCCACAATGCTGCCATTTGGCGAAGTGGATCATATAACCGTGTAATATAGGTAAGGAAACTAATCATTAATCCAAGCGTAAAAGCACCGGCCGTAATAAGATGAAAACCATACAATAACACCCCGATAATAGCCAAATTTGAAGCTAAACCATACACGGGAATAAACGTATTATTAGCTATACCTGCCCGAGTAGCCGCTTGATAATTCACTTGATTAGCTTCGGCGAATGCCTGACGAAAATAATCGCGCCTATTAAATGCTACTACCACTTTAAAATTATCTAAACTCTCTTGAATCTCGGCACTCAACCCACCAGTACTCTTTAAGCTTAACGCATTTTGCCGTTTTACCCATGGCCCAAGTAACTTGGTAAATACAAATAACCCTCCGGCTGGCGCTAACGCTACTAACCCTAAGCGCCAGTTAATCGACAGCACTGCTACACTAGAACCAATGATCATAAAAGTGTTACCTACGAACTGCATTAACGATTGCGAAAAAAATTGGCCTAGCTTATCGGTATCATTATTAATACGTGAAATTAAATCACCGGATTTATTTTGTTGAAAAAATGCTATTGGCAAACCTTGAATTTTTTCAAA
>CAZZNZ010000182.1:0-1814 GCA_964655875.1 uncultured Gammaproteobacteria bacterium
ATAAACAAAATAACCGTTAGTTTATTCACTATTGATCATGACCATATTACAGTATTGTTTACTGCCAAGCTATTGGTTGATTTTCTTCATTGCTCTTTTGGAATCACTAATTATTATTGGTTTAATTTTACCTCGCTTTAGTATTATTGTGGTAGCGGGGTTTTTATTCGCTCAAGACACCCTGAAGCTCATGCCAGCTATTGGGTTTGCCACTGCCGGAGCAATTATTGGTGAGTTGATCAGTTTTTATTTAGGACAACACGGTTTAAGTATATTTACTAAACATCATCGCTTCTTTAAATTACGTTATCTACATAAAGGTGAAGCTATCTTTAGAAAATATGGCAATAAGAGTATTTTTTGGGCCCGCTTCTATGGCGCAACGCGCGCGATCATTCCTAGTATTGCTGGCATGTTTAACATGACCGATGCCATTTTTTTAATCTATAATGTACTCGGCGCACTCACATGGGCAATACTTTATTTGTCATTGGGATATCTCTGTGGAGGATTATGGCTAGTGATTGAAACTTGGTCAACCCGAACCACGCTATTGAGCCTACTTGGATTAATATTAAGCATTGGTTTATATTTATTACGCCATGCCATGTTACGGCAGGGTCAACGGGTAGGTTTTATCATGGCTTCATTATGGCAATCCTTCGTGCAAGCTGTACATACAAATCCCGATCTACGCGCTACCATTAAACGTTACCCTAGATCATTTCAATTTCTATACAATCGATTGAATCTAAAAAATTTTTTTGGTTTACCATTTACTTTCATATTACTAGCCTTTAGTTATAGCTTAATATCTTTTTTTGGTATTATTAAAACTGTTTTAAATAGCCGTGTTATCACAGCTACCGATATGAGTTTAGCTAATTTATTATTCGTATTTCGCACTCCCTTGGCTGTGCAGATAAATTTATGGTTTACCTTATTAGGTAAGTTAGAAATTACACTAGTCATCGTAGCTGGTTTTTCATTACTATTATGGTTGCGGGGTTACAAAGCTTATTTATTAGCATTTTGGATAACATTAGGTGGTAACGGCTTATTTACTTATTTTAGTAAATTAATCATTCAACGACCAAGGCCAACCAATTTAGCAGTTTATCTAGAGCCGTCTTATGCTTTCCCAAGTGCACATACCGCTATCGCCATGACGCTCTATGGTTTTATTATTTATTTTGTGTGGAGAAATGAAAAATATTGGCACAAGAAGCTCAATGCATTATTTGTCTGCGGTAGTATTATTATATTGGTGGGATTTAGTCGACTGTATTTAAATGTACACTACCTTAGTGATGTCATTGGTGGCATGCTATTGGGTGGATTATGGTTAATGATTGGTATTAGCATGCGAGAATGGCTGGCTAGTCGCTATCCGCGAAAACCACATATTTTATTATCGAATCGCCGATTGTCTTCAACTGCTAAAATCATTATTATCGTTACAATTACTTGGTACGTTGTATATGGTTTGCAATATGAGCCATTAGTAACAAGTTACGAACCTCAAATCATTCAACCAATCATCACTACTGATGTAGTACGAAGCTTTAATACAGAAAATTTACCGTACTATACAGAAACAATTCGTGGTGCTATTCAAGAGCCGCCTAGCTTTATTATCCTCGCACAAAACGATGCGCAGTTAGTACATGCTATGCGCCGAGCCGGCTGGATTCAAGCTGATCCTGTCACTATTTCTACGCTAATCCGCACCTGGCAACGAATTGCACTGAATCAACCAGATCCCACTGCACCAATAACACCCGTATTTTGGAATAGCCATGTGAATGATTTTG
>CAZZNZ010000183.1:0-1804 GCA_964655875.1 uncultured Gammaproteobacteria bacterium
GTATAATTTAGAGTATTTGGTGTAGTTTGAATAATTTTGTCGAACATGGTTTGAGAAATAAAACCATGATCAAGTAAAAATTGAGCCTTTGCTACATTACGCGCATCATATTTACTGCTTAATGGATTTACCAAAGCAGATAGTCTGGAATTTGTATTATACAGATCAAACGCTGTGGATGACCATTCTGCTAAATCTTCATCTGGCATCGTACTTCCATACGCCGTTAAAAATCCAGCGTGAATTGTAAAGTCATTTGGCTGATTACATTCACCTGCATAGTTTTCAATACCAGAAATTTGAGACCACATTTTTCCAGTACTACCACTTGTTTCGCCACCATAATTTAACCCTTGCGTAAAAATATGCCCGTGTGCAGCTTCATGAAAAAATAAGGTTGATTCTAATTTTAATTCATCAACGGAATCAAACTGAGATTTTTTTAGAAAAATTCCTCTATAGAAAAAATTAAAGTTGGCGCGATGCGTTGCATCTTGAAAAGACACAAACCGATCATCATCCACTAATGCAATATTTTTAATATCCCCATTATAACTCTCTGGTAATTGATCAATATATGATTTTATAACATCTCGAGTAGCTTGATCTGGAAAATTGTGCAGCGAAATATTTTTATATGTCTCTTGAGGATTTACCAATAAAGCAGCAATATTTGGACAAGTAAGAGCAGCTGTATTTCCTGTACTTGCCTCTGCTACAGAAATAGGTGATTCATTCGTAACGCGCAAATTATCAGTTACGAATACATCGTCACCAATAGCCAATTTCCCACTCCCTCGCCCATAATATATTTCATGTGCAACGGTATTAAATACTCCTTGTTGTTCGTTATTAATATAAAACTGAGTAGCCTCATTGTGCCAAGTAAGCGTTAATTTATACCATTGATTCGGCTTAAAATCATAGATAAATCTATTTATCATTCTAGCGCATGGCTCAAAATCTCGATATACCAGCACTTGATTTTTATACACCACCACATTCCATCCATAAACATCACCAGACCAAGCTCTTAATAAGCCACGAGTAACTGTATCGGTTTGTAAATCGATCGTTGGTTTTACCCATAGCTCTATGGTGCCACTATTCGGATTAAGTAACTGACTATCGTGATCATCATACGTTACAATGTTTGCGCGCAGCACACCACCATCAGCTGTAGTATCGTACTTATATACAAAACCAAAACCGTCCTTACCCGGAACATACTGAATAGCTCCACCATATATTGTTCCTAAAATAGTATACTCAAAATCATCTTTTAACACATAGCTTTTTGGCTCAAAATTAAGTATTTTAACAGTTTTTGAATTATGAGAATTAGCATATACCGCTGAATTACTAATAGTGTCTGGTTTTTTTTCGTTAGCAACATGAGCAGTTATTTTAAAACGATATCGTGTGTTATTTTTTAATCTACTCACTTTAACAAAATTTGTAGATACAACCTTTTGTTTAACGCGTTTATGCGTTTTTACTTCAAATACTTCAACTCGATACTGTGTTGCATGATCAATAGCATTCCACTGTACAGATGCGAAAGTGTTGGTAGTATTTACTACTATTGGTTTTATTTTAACCGATTCCGCAAAAACCGCATCAACCGAAAAAGAAAGTACACCAATACAAACAACGATGATGATTAGTTTGCGAAAATAATGATTATACATAAATAGTTCTGATGTAATATAATAAAATACTATTTCCCTTGTACAGCATTTTTTCAAATTTGTCAATCCACCATTATGCGAACATCCACAATCTCGCCTCCATAGCCAACTTG
>CAZZNZ010000184.1:0-1803 GCA_964655875.1 uncultured Gammaproteobacteria bacterium
GGTTGCTCGATCCACTTACCTAAATTACAGCGATTGGCAACACAGGTATACATAGCGTTATCATCTTCAACCGTAAATAAATAATTGTGTTTGGTGGTTTCCGCTTCAGTTTGATAAATAAACAATACATCGGCAGCACTAGGTATATTCGCCGCATACACTGGACCAATTGCAACTATACCCCATAACAACACTAACCACGGTAACTGCATAATTATTCGTGCACAATTACTACATCTCCAACTCTTGCCCACTGATACAGCCATTCAGCATTCACGGCATTAATATTCACACAACCATGACTCATACGTTGACCAAAATTATTATGCCAATAAGCGTAGTGTAAATATTGATGATCGCGGGCATTAAACAATAAATTCCATTTTACATCTTTAATATCATAATTGTCTGGATGATCTGGACCGTACTCCCATTTATAATCTTTCATATAAATTTTCTTTAGTACAGAAAACTGACCCGTAGTTGTAGGATATTTACTAATACCCGTGGAAACCGAAAACTCACGTACTAATTCACCATATTCATATACTCTTGTTTTTTGGTCTGATAAATCTGTATCGATATAACGCACTAAATCCACTCGGCCAACAGCATGATTTTTACCTGGCACAGTAATCCAATCTGTTTTACCATTACCTTTTAAATCCCCGGACGCGAGATTTACACCGCCACGAAAATCTTCTCCATAGGCAAAAAATCCCTTATTCCACGCGCCATAACCTTCATAGAACATTACCTGTGGCCCCGCATTTTGGCGTGGAGTTACCGCAATTTCATCTTCACCGTCACTATCAATATCACCAGCAGCAATATTTACCCCCATAGACAGACCGGGAAATGTTTTCCACTCTCCAACAATCTGTCCAGAATTTTTATATACTTTTACCCAGCCTTCCCCCGCTGCACTGATAGCCATTGCTAATTCATCGTCTTTACCACCATCAACATTCGCCGTAGCGATAACAACTCCACCAACATGATCCATTGAAAACGGTCGAAACTCGGTTCCAATAAACTTGCCGTCACGAGTAAATTGACGTACATGAGGAGAACCTCCTGGACCAGCCGCAACCGCAATTTCTCGATTACGATCGCCGTCAAAATCTCCAACCGCTACATCGGCTCCACCACGAAATGTTTCATCGAAAGCAAAAAAACCACGACTAAATTGAATATTTCCTTGGCTATCAAACACTTTTACTTGGGGGCCACCGCCATAAGCCGGCACTACTACAATTTCTGCGAACCGATCTTTATTTAAATCTCCAACGGCAATGTGTAGTCCGGATTTTAAACTTTTATCATAAGCGTAAAACTGACTAAGTAGTTTACCTGATGCGTTATACACTTGAACCAGTGGTTCACTACCACGACCCGCTGCCACAATAATCTCATCTTTTTTATCACCTGTAACATTCGCCACTGCTACATCTAAACCATTATCGGTTTTGCCATCGGCAGCTAAAAACGTGCCGGTTTGCTTAAGCTGATGATTAAAAATGTTTACTTGTGGTGCCATACTATCTGCAGCTACTGTAGCTATTGGCAGTAACATCAAACTGATCATGGCACTAAAAATACGGCGTTTCATGTTGCTATTGTAGCATAGATGATTTGACTGTCTAGACCAAACCTGACTATTTTAGATCCCGCCTTAATCGACTACTACCTCTTATTCCGGACCTATGTGATTCAAGTTTTTATCTTTCTCTTCATCCCTCTCCTTAGGGAAAATATTGTTGATCCTTCAGATGCTCTGGCAAATTACTTTGACCGCTATCT
>CAZZNZ010000185.1:0-1335 GCA_964655875.1 uncultured Gammaproteobacteria bacterium
TGGTATAAAATATATATACCTCTGGTACTTGACCTCCTATTGTACCAACAATAATTTCAGTAAAACCATCATTATTAACATCACCGCTCGCAATGTTTAAACCGTGCACATAACTAGCACCGAACGGCTTGAAAGTAGTAATAACATTTTTACCATCATTACTTAAAATGGCTACCGTTGTTCTAGCGCCAACCATGATTTCTGCTTTACCATCTTGATTAATATCGCCGGCCGCAACATCTAGTTCAGCTTGAGCATCAGGCCCAAAAGGCTGATTTTCCCAAATTAGCTCTCCACTACTAGAAAATACACGTACCAATGGGGCAGAAACATTATTTGAACCAACAATGATTTCAGCACTGTGGTCTCCTGTTACATCTGCGGCGGTAATATGCACATTACCAGTATCAAAGGCCTTAAAGCTAGCTAGTTTCTCTCCAGCGCGATTAAATAATCGAACCATACCCGGCTTATTTGTTGTACCACGAGTAATGGCATAGCCATCGTTGATAGTGGTAATATCGGTAATCTTTGGTTTTGTACTAACCGGACGATTGATACTATTTGTAACAGTGTTACCAATAGATCGTTCAGTAACATCTGTAACTAGCCCGCTAGTTTTTGCAGTTACAAATAATGGCGTCTGAAAAAAAATACTATCCTTCAGCACCTGCTGTGTGCTAGTGGTAGCATTATTAAAATGATCTTTGGCTTTTACCTTTAATAACAATGGTCCGTCCGCAAAATTAGCAATTGACGAATCGTTCACACGATTCCACGTTGTGCCGCTATTAGTTGACACAAAATAATGCATGGATTTGATGCCGCTACCGATATCTCCAATTAAAGATGTGGGGATGGCATCTCCCACTAATTGATTGGGCACCATTTGCCAATTGATAGTTGGTTGCCAAATATCACTAATTAAATGTTGCGGTATGTACATTTCTGGATCATGCCATGCATTAGCTGTAGCCGCGTCACGAACATGACCATAATACACCCACTCTCCGGTATAGGCTCCTTTGTGAATACCGAAGTGAATATGCACACCCCAGCCGCCATTTTCTGAACGATTACCTAATACACCAACAATATCACCAGCTTTTACTACTTGCCCTGGAATAACACGAACATCGCTGGGGCGTAAATGGCCATATAGCGACACATTAGGCTCTTCTCCTTCAGGAGTATGCTCAATGAGCACTACTAAGCCAAATTGCGTACGCACTTTGGCTTCACGTACAATACCATCGGCTACGGCATACACTGGTGATCCAGCCGGCAGTTCGCCACCAACATCCACTCCCATATGATATAAATTGGAACCAATAT
>CAZZNZ010000185.1:1345-1797 GCA_964655875.1 uncultured Gammaproteobacteria bacterium
TTGATGAGTGGTTACTTTCCAGGTAGCTAAAGGATAAATATAATTAGTGGTTGCAAACACCCCTCTAGGTAATGCTAGTAGGCTAAAGATCGCTACTAAGATTTTAAGATAAAATGTCATTGTTCAGATAGCTTCATTAGGCCATCTATTTTACCATATAATTCAATGACTGTTCCAGTATTTTCAATGGTATAATGCGCTAAAGTGCGTAATTGATCGATGCCTTGCTCAGTACTATCATGTTCACGCTGAACAAATTCCACTTCCGTCATGGCAGCTTCATCATTTTTTTCTGTACGTAATTTAGTGCGTTGATACCGTAGTGTTACTGGGGCAGTAATATAGATTAATTTAAATTGTGGCAGAGTTTTAAATAATTCATATTCCGCTACATAACGCATACCGTCAATGATATTGATGGTAGCTTTAGATTGCTGTACATCCATTAATAA
>CAZZNZ010000186.1:0-1797 GCA_964655875.1 uncultured Gammaproteobacteria bacterium
TTTGTTCTTTGGCTAAAGTGCCTAATTGATCAAGGTATTTACTAATATCTAACCGGCGCGATTGAATCACAATTTGCACTTCAAAATCTAACGAATTCAAAAAGCCAATATACCCCTGAATAATCGCTTGTTGCTCATCTTCACTCTTTAGTGCAAAATTAATCGATGATACTAATAACACTGCTCGTAAAGTACCATCTTTCAAAATCACGGTATCTTGCTTAATTTCAGCAATATACAAATGTTGCTGCGTAGGCGGAGCTTTCATTTTATGAGTTGGACGCTGTATTGATTTATTTTGTACGGTTTGGGTCATAGGGAGAATATTTACCACCGCTATCAACAATTAAAGACAGTTCGGCTAACCGTGAGTCGGTTAAATTACTTTTATCTGCTGGTGGCGGAGTTGTATCCACTTTAGATTTACGTTTATTAGTGGCTATTATGCTTGGAGCAATTCCTTGATGATACCAAACAGATAACCGTGGACGTTTAAACGTTTGCACAATGCTCAAGATAAACGTATGAAAAGGCTGACTGTTAATCTTTACGAATGAAAATGTCACACCAATTCCTAACGTAATAATACCGGGTAAAATAAACACTGCGAAACTCAATAGTTCATATAGCACAAACATTGCCCCGGCCGTACATAACAGAATTACAAATTGACGCACCGAAATCGGACCAATTACTTTAGATTCTACTTCAATAAATTGTGGGACAGCGAATTGCATTAAAATCTAAGTTGTTTATTTAAATCTGAAATAGCATTAAATTCAGCTACATTTAAAGTTGGCGCATTTTGAGCTTGTAAATTAGCAATAACATCTGCCACTGCTTGATTGGTGGTAATTGATTTACTGCCAATATCAAGATACAATTTATTGATTGGTGAACTCTTAAAAGCTTTAATTCCCTCAGCCTGTTTATCAATCGATTCTTCTGTTAATAAATTAATTTTATCTTTAATTTTTAACGCAGCCGTAGCTGGATCTGTTGCTAAGCGCCGAAACTCAATTAAATCCATCGCCCGTAATTCATCAATTGGACCCATAACCATAGATTGTTGTAATTTTACATCATCAATAATAGGCCTGCGTTGCCGCTTAGGCCGACGTAATTTGGGTAGAAATACTTGCGGCGTTCCTGTAGAAGCATGGGATTTTACATCTTTATCGCTATCACTCATTGCTAAAACTACTGCTGGAACCGGTTTCACTTGGCGTTGCTTATTAGCAATCGCAATAGTTTTACTAATATCAGCAAAAGTGGGTTTTAAACGCTCACTATCATCGGGTTGCTTTTGATTAGCTTTAGCACGCAATGTTAATAACCGTTTCACTTCAAAAACCGTCTGACTAATTTGTAAAATAGTTAGCCCTAGCTTTTCCAGATAGTGCATTAATTCCTGCGGTTCGCGCAACCCACGCAAAGCTGATGCTACTAACTCATTAAATTGCTTAGCTTTAGCAGCATCTGTAAAGCTTAAACTCAACTTATCTTGAATAGCTTGTACGTCGGCCGTATAATCTACCGCTTGTAATTGCGCTGTTTGACTAGCCGCTTGCGCAACTTCAGCGGCATCGATATCGGTAAAATGATCGGGGCCCTTAGTGGCAGTAACACTGGGTCCAACCACCGGTTTGTGAATGGTAGGTACGGGTAAATCTACCGGAGGGCGTGTAGTATCTATGGCTGTACCAGTAGTTTCAGTTAATAGTGTTTGATAATCTTTTATCATAGCTGGGTCATAATAATCTATCTCTCCGTATTTTATCACACCAATACCTCTAT
>CAZZNZ010000187.1:0-1760 GCA_964655875.1 uncultured Gammaproteobacteria bacterium
GAAAAAATTCGCACATATAACTTTCCTCAGGATCGTATTACCGATCACCGTATTAAACAAAACTGGAGTAATCTTCCCGCTATTCTCAAAGGTAATCTAGACCCGATAATTAGTGCTTTGCGTGAAGCCGACCAGCAAATGAAATTAACAGCATTATGACATTGCGCGATCAGGATATTGTATTATCTCACCTATTAGGTAGGCCGCGAGAATTTATTTATGCTCACCCAGAAGTTATTTTAACTGCAACGCAACAACGCACATTTAAAGATTTATGTCGGCGCCGTGAAGCTGGCGAACCCATTGCATATCTTACTGGCCATAAAGAATTTTACGGTTTGGATTTCATAGTGAATCAACACGTGTTAATCCCCCGGCCAGATACTGAATTGTTGGTTGAGCAGGTTATAAATTATTTTGAAAAACATAAAATAAAAAATCATTTTTTAATAGCCGATATTGGCACTGGTTCTGGCTGTATTGCTGTTACCCTAAAAAAATTACTACCAAAAGTTACAGTGTTAGCCACGGATATTTCAAAACCAGCGTTAACTGTGGCGAAACAGAACAGCCGAAAACACCACACCACTATAAGATTTTTTTCTGGCAATCTATTATCCGCTCTACCATCTAGTTATACTAAAAAAATAGACTGTATTGTATCCAATCTTCCCTACCTTACCAAAACTGAGGCTAAAAAGTTTAGTTTAAAATTCGAACCACAGGTAGCCTTAACTCCTGCTAATGGACCAATAGATTTAATACACCAATTACTCAACCGGTCTTATTATTATCTGCGTCCCAATGGTGCTATTTTTCTTGAAATTGGCTATAATCAGGCAAAAAAAGTGAAAAAATTAGCTCTAACGCTTTGGCCAACTGCCAAAATTATGGTATATCAAGACCTCGGTGGCTATGATAGAGTTGTCAAAATTTTGCCGAATCAGTATAATCTAAATCATGGCTAAACCCATCCTTGCTGAGTTATTCATTGATCATGGAACCAATGATACTCACGCTATTCATGTTTTTACCTCTGAACCATCGCCGCTAGAAGAAAAAAATCTTGGAAAAATTTTTACAATTTTTGATTTTTCAGAACCACAGAATTTCACAGAAGAGTTAGTGGATTTATTAGATGTGAATTTAGTTAAGGCGTTTTATCATTCAACAGAATTTGATGTTGATGTGGCTTTCGAGCGAGCGCTACAACGCGTAAATACAGTAGTACGGGGAGCAATTACTAGTTATGGTGAAAATTGGGTTTATCACACCAGTGCTATTATTGGCGTAATTAAAGATCAGGAAATTCACTTTACCTATGTTGGTGCCATGGAAACATTTCTTATACAAGCCGATGCTATAACTTCTATTATTCAATCAAGCGGTGAAGATATCAAACCTTTAAAATTATTTAGTAATATTATTAGTGGCCAATGCCCTAATAAAGGAGGTTTATTTTTTTCTACCGCTAATTTATTAGATTATTTATCACAGGAAAAAATTCGCCGTATCATTATTGATCATTCTCCAGCTGAAGCTGTACAAGCGTTTGAAAATATTTTAACAGCTCAAACAATGTTATCGAGTATTGCTGGATTGATTATTAAAATGAATAGTGGTGAGATAGCGCAATCAACTACAACCCCTGCCATAGATAGTTTGGATCATATCGATTTTGTAAACGACCAACCAGATTCAATGAAGCAATTAGTTCATCATGAAAAAACAACGAATGAATTACTAGCGCCTTCAATCTG
>CAZZNZ010000188.1:0-1758 GCA_964655875.1 uncultured Gammaproteobacteria bacterium
GTCGGCGCTCATGATTTTGATGATAGGCTTAGCATAATTTAACAGTTTGATATTAAAAATTGTGACTAGACGAGGTGGAATAATAATCTCAGCAGGAGTTGATCGTGATCGACCTCTACGATCACGAACAAGACGGTATAATGGTTGACCATCTTTTTTAATGGCCGAATAAATTGGTGGCACCTGCTCAATATTACCAATAAAACTTTGCAATACAGTGGTAACATCTGTCGCAATAATATTCCGAGAATCTTGCCCTGGAGTAATGGGCCCCTCAGCATCATCACTAGCACTACGTTGGCCTAAAGTAATTTCAGCCTCATACTCTTTATCGCCAGCCATAAACTCAGCTTGCCGCTTGGTTTCTTCTCGCCCAACCAGGATAATAAGTAGCCCGCTGGCTAATGGATCTAGAGTTCCGGCGTGGCCAATTTTTTTAATTTTTAACTTTTTCCGAACTAAATCTACAATATCGTGAGAAGTATACCCAACCGGCTTATTAATTAATAATGGCATATCTGTTATACTAGCAGTAATGGATATTACTTATCAACTCACAAAACCACTGAACCTGCCTACGGCTCTGCGCCAAATGGGTTATCACCCGGTACAAGATCCTCGTAGTATTCATGCTAGTTGGTCACGCACTTTAGGCCGAAATTTTTATCCTAGGTTTCATCTTTATATTAACTCGTCCAGCCCTATAGAACTAAAACTTAGTTTGCATCTTGATCAAAAACAATTTACTATGAAGGCTGTGCAAAGTCGCCATGGTGGCGAATATCATGGCCCAGTAGTGGAAGAAGAAGCAGGCCGAATTCAACGTTGGTTACGCTATTTTATGTCTCGTTAACACCTTATGCTGAAACATCGCTTTAAACTTATTTTAACTATCCATCTTGTTATTGGTGTCGTATTCGGTATACAAAATGAAACGCTAGCAGCCAATGCTTTTCAAGTTGTAATTGATACTGATAATCACCAAATAGAAATTCTTAACACAGAAGATGATGACGCTTTACCTATACCTATTGAATTTTCTGATCATACTAAGGATATTCAGGCTATGTGGCTGCAAATTGGTTCAGTCTCAAATCTAGTGGTATTAACCTGGGTTGATAACCGTGTTCGATTTTATTTGTATGATAGTAATGGAAAAGTACTCGGGCACAAACGTGTATTTAAACTCAATGCTGAAAAAGGTAAAAGTATTAGTGTAATGCGCTTTAAAGCTGTAGTGGTAAACGATCAATTTCAATTAGCGGCTAAAGCCATTAAATTGCATTATGATCAACCTACTCAATATATACAGAAAAACTTCACCGTTAATGCTGCTAGTAATTCACCGTTTAGTTTAGTTAGCAGTAACTCTACGTATATTACCTATCCAGATTTAACTCACCTTAATAATGAAGATGGTGGGTTGGCGCTGTTAAATTTTGAGCGCCAATCAGCCGGACTTTTACCAGTAACTCGCAATGATACGCTTGATCAAGGTTGTCAAAAACATGTGGAATATATGAGAATGAACGAAGTATTATCGCATGGTGAAGATAGTAGTCTACCCGGCTACACCGCAGCAGGCACCGAAGCGGGCATGAACAGTGATTTAGCATACAATGTTACCAACTCCATGCCTCACGCTATTGATGTTTGGACAGCAGCGATTTATCATCGCTTACCCATGCTAGCAAATGGCATGAATACAGTAGGCTGGGCAATTTCAAGTTTATCGAATAGTGGGTACTACTATAGCTG
>CAZZNZ010000189.1:0-1752 GCA_964655875.1 uncultured Gammaproteobacteria bacterium
GAAGTAATCATAGCACCGTACCACTGGTATACATTGGCCGAACAAATTTTTTTACTCGCTCTTGAATAAATTTTTGGCTTATTTTAGTATTAGTACAAATTTAAATCGCTAATTTATTCTATACACATGTATGCAGAACATATCTAAGTTTGTTGTCTTATCCGGGATAGTCTTAGCATTGGTAGTATTTACTGGTGCAGGTTGTGAGACTTTAAACAAAGCTTATCAACAAGCTAATAATGTTGCTATCGATGCTAGTAGCATTAAGATGCCTGAAACCGAATATTATAATAAAGTAATTCAGAATATGAACGAAATGTCTGATTATACCGGTATTGTTAGTGATGCTTATGATCGCTTTGTGGAATATAAAGATGTTGAAATGCGTTCTAATTTTATCGCCCAACCCACTTATAGTTGGTATGATAATACTAAGCGTGATTTAGTGGACAACAAACCCACGATGGATAATGCCGAAGCTCAAGCAAAAATCGAAGAAAAATTAATATCGTATTTAACAGAATATAAAATAATGTTAGATGCTTACGGTGCTTTAGGTGAGTATTATGAACGAGGTCGTTATAAAGATGATCATGAAGCTCAAACAGACACTCTAGCTAAAGCATTAGCCACTGCGATTGATAAAGTATATGATATGCAGCAAGAGATTTTTGATTTGGTAGATAGCTATCAGAATCAAATTAATTTAGGGATTGATGAAAATACCCAAGATCCATTGGAAGTAGCTATACTTGGGCAAGATAAAATTACGAATGCGGCTGAACAGCTTTATCAAGATTATTCCACTTGGATTGAAGTTTATGATGCAGATGGTCAAGCTGATATTGCTGCCATGCAAGCGTCGTATGATAAATTTACCGCTGCAGCGGACACCTATTCTGCTAAAGCTGAAGCAGTGCATGTAAAAGATAGCTCTTTTGCTGGATCTAGCTGGACCTCTTACATAGATGCTGTGAATGCTTATGAAATGAAGTTTAAAAACTTATTGCGTAATGCTAAAGCCAATGAGGTGGGTGATTTAACTACGCTCGATAAAGAGGTGTCAGGCGAATATAACGATCTAATTGATGCCCATAATAATTTGGTTAGTAGCTTAAATACTACTTCTTCAATGTCCCAGTAATCTTTAGAGGGATCTATTGGCTTTTTGGTTAGTTTATGGTACAATAGGATTAATATGACGCTGTCTACGGCAGAGTTTAAAGAGATTTTATTGTATCTAATTCAGGATAGGACTTAGTTTAGTAAGTGTTGTAACGTTTATGACAAATATGGTAATGGATAAAATTGTGTCGTTATGTAAGCAACGTGGTTTTATTTTTCCCGGCTCAGAAATTTATGGCGGATTATCAAATAGCTGGGATTACGGCCCATTAGGGGCTCAGTTGCGTATGAATATTAAGCGTGATTGGTGGCGTCGAGTGGTAGAGCAACGGTCGGATATGGTGGGGCTTGACGGGGCGTTGATGATGAACACTAAAGTATGGGAAGCTTCTGGGCACGTAGCTACGTTTCATGATCCATTAGTGGAGTGTAAAAAATGCCATAGTCGGTTTCGCTCTGATCAGATTATTGGAGACGAAAAATCTTCTGTTCGCGCTTGTCCTAATTGTACTGGAGAGTTAACCGCACCGCGCAATTTTTATTTAATGTTTAAAACCACTATTGGACCAGTGGAAGGTGAGGGGAATACTGTGTATTTGCGTCCAGAAACGGCTCAGGCTATGTTTG
>CAZZNZ010000190.1:0-1703 GCA_964655875.1 uncultured Gammaproteobacteria bacterium
AATAAATTCCTTTTCCCAAAAAAGCAATATAAAATGTTTATGACAGATTTTTAGTGAGCGCTGTTACAGGGGCTGGGCTAAAGCGGCGATTACTGCAGACCAAAAAATAGCATAGCTATAAGGACTAATTAACCATAGCACTAACGCTAAACTACCTAATAAAGCAGCTGCAAAACTAAATGATTGAATCGATTTGAATGACAACATGTTAGATTTAGTATAGCATGAAATGATGCGTAATTTAATGCTAGCAGCATAAGCTATATTGTGATAAATGCATTTATAGTATATTGATGGAGTTATGGCTGTATTCAAAATTTGGTTAAAACATTTATTACCACCAACAGTATTACGGGTTTATTATCGTTGGCTTAGCCGTTATGCGGCTTGGCGATACCATAATCCCAGCCAGCAATTAATAGTGATTGGTATTACTGGAACTAAAGGCAAATCCAGTACCAGTAATTTAGTGTGGCATTTATTAACACAGGCGGGTTATAAAGTAGGTATGGCTACCACAGCTAATTTTCGAATCGGCGACCAACACTGGTTAAACACTACTAAAATGACTATGTTGGGGCGCACTCAACTACAAAAGTTTTTATCCCAAGTAGTAGCTGCTGGGTGCACTCATGTGATCGTAGAAACATCATCTGAAGGAATTATCCAGTATCGTCACTACGGTATTAATTATGATTGTGCTGTGATTACGAATTTATTTCCAGAACATATCGAAGCGCACGGTAGTTTTGAAAATTACAAGCAAGCTAAATTAGAATTGTTTCGACATCTCACTCATTGCTCTACTAAAATGATGAACGGCAAAACCATTTTAAAAGGCGTAGTAATGAATGGTGAATTCAACCATGTTATTGAATTTATGCAAGCGGTTACCGATGTAGGAGTAGGAGGCCACCCTATTCCTACGCGAATTATTTGGTCTAGTAAACCTTCTACTACTATGCCAGTAACGATGCAAATTAGTGATGTGTCTGAACAATCGAACGGTCTAGTTTTTACGTTAGGATCTTATCAGTTTTATAGCCCACTATTGGGTCGATGGAATATTGAAAATATTGCCTCAGCCCTGGGAGTAGGCGTATATGCCGGCATGTCATTACCGGATTTAGTACAAGCTTTAAGTAGTTTTCATGGTACGCCTGGGCGAATGGAATTCATCGATGAAGGTCAATCATTTAAAGTGATTGTGGATTATGCTTATGAACCACGTAGTTTACGTTTGCTGTATAATTTTTGGCGTAAACAAGTAGGCGAACAGCATAAATTAATTACATTAATTAGTTCTACTGGCGGCGGGCGCGATCAATGGCGGCGGGCAGAAAATGGTAAAGTAGCAGCAGAATTATGTGATTATGTGTTTGTAACCGACGAAGACCCCTATGACGATGATCCTGAACAAATTATTATGGAAGTAGCCCGAGGTGCTTTAGCGGCAGGTAAAGTAGAAGGGAAAAATCTTTGGAAAGTACGTAATCGCTATCATGCCATGCAACAAGCTATCCAGTTAGCTCAATCTGGAGACATAGTGTTATTTACTGCCAAAGGAGCGGATCAAAAGATGTGTTTAGCGAACGGAAAAAAGATTGATTGGGATGATCGTGAACTAGCTCGTCAGATTTTGCGAGACCGCTAACTAGCATTAAAGCTTTTTTGGGAATAATCTGGGGATAACCAAACTAATA
>CAZZNZ010000191.1:0-1694 GCA_964655875.1 uncultured Gammaproteobacteria bacterium
TTACCCGGGTATGCGTATTCGGTAAGGTGTGAATGGTTTGATTGTTCATGGTGTGCCCACCTAAAAATTCTGGTTCAAATTGTTCGTACAAAAGCTGCCCAGTCATCTTCAGGTGAATCACAAAACTATAACCCGAAGATAACCCCAACACTAACCATTTGGCGCGGCGAGTAATAGCGGTGACGGTTTGGCCCAGGACATATTTTTTTAACTGTGCTGGAGTGCCTTTAAATTTTTTCTTTTCTAAAACACTTACCTGTTTAATAGTTTTACCAACAATATGGGTGCGTAAGCCACATGCAACGGTTTCTACTTCAGGGAGTTCTGGCATAGTGATTGAATCATAGCTAAAAATATGCTATACTGGCAACATTATTAACTAATTTTGTAATGCATTATGGCTTCAAGCAAATTTCGGGGCAACCTGCCAAAAGGGATTAAATTTCGTAATCCAAAAAATCATGACATTACCGCTAGTACGGTTAAATTAGTGAACGTGCAGTTAGTGGAACATCAAGCGGATTTATTACATTTAATTGCCAATGTTTTAAAGCGATTTTCTGCCAAGCAATCGGTATTAGTAAAAACGCAGGCCAGTGCTACCACCGCTACCTATTGGATTACTAGTAAAACGGTAGCAGCTACACTTGGTAAAAAAGTGCAGAGTGCGTTTAAACATTATCATCCCGTGGTGGATATTACGTATCCGAAAGATGAAAATTATTATACAGTAGTGGTGGAGTTTCAGGAGCCGAAATAGGGTAGCACCCGATGTTCGATCAGGAATATCAAAAATTGAATAAGGAGCAGCGCCAAGCGGTAGACCATGTGGATGGGCCGATGTTAGTGTTAGCCGGAGCAGGCACAGGTAAAACGCAAATTATTGCCTTGCGCATAGCTAAGTTGTTACAAACCACGCAGTTAGAACCGCATAATATACTGTGCCTAACATTTACCGAAACTGGTGCCGCAGCCATGCGCCAGCGGTTGATTAGTATCATTGGTACCAGCGCTTATTACGTTACTATTGGCACGTTCCACGCGTTTTGTAACGAGGTGATTCAATCGCATCCTGAACAATTTTTGTTCACCCACGATTTACAAGCTCTAATCGATGTAGAACAAGTGCGCGTGATGCACGATGTGCTGGATCAGCTTTCGGTAGATAACCCATTAAAGCCATTTGCGGCGCCGTATTTTTATTTGCAACCGCTATTGCGTATTATTCAAACCCTAAAACGTGAAAATATCACGGTTGAACGCTACCAACAGATTGTTGAACAAGAAGAGCGTTTTTTTAGTGAACATCAATCGCAATTTGAACAGTTTTTAGAAATCCCAACACGGTCGCTAAAATTAGAGGTTTGTGCAGCTTTACAAGAACAACTTAACCATTCCGAAGTAACGCAGCTGTATCAACGTTATTGCGGTGGCGCTGAACCGAGTACTACTAAATTTAAACAAGCGCTGAAGCGGTATCTCGAAAAAATTCGTACTCAGCAACCTAAGCAGCGCGCAGTAATTGAGGCCTACCGATTGTATCAAGCACAATTAAAAGAACGTGGCTGGTACGATTACGAAGATATGTTGTTGTTTGTAGTACAAGCGTTTGAAAGTAACCCCGATTTACTGGCCGATTATCAAGAACGTTATCAATATATTCATACATGATAGCATTCTCGCTGTAAACCTCA
>CAZZNZ010000192.1:0-1693 GCA_964655875.1 uncultured Gammaproteobacteria bacterium
AGTATCCATGTAATAAAGATAATAAACTTCCAGAAGTGCTGCCAGAAAATACACCGATCGTTTCAATCAACACCGGCGCTGCATCATTATATCCTACCGGCTTTTGGGCGGCTGGTAATTTTGCTGTTGATATTTGGGTTGTTACTGCCATTTTTTATAGGTTATACTTGTTTTTTAAAAAATTATAATTTTGACTAATATCTGCTTGAGATAAAGATGTTCCGTTATACACCCTGACAACGCAAAAATTTGCATTTAAATAGTTCAAGACGTTTGTGGATCCCTCTACGCCAGCGGCAACAATCATTTTGTTCACAGCGCTAAAATCTCCACTTTTCGTTGAAATTGCCACGCCTAAAACACCGTTGATATATATGTGTGAATTAATCCCGTCACGAACTCCAACAACATGCACCCAATTTGTAATATTAAGACTATTGACGTATTTTGCCGATCCATACGTTGTCTCCCCGAAATGATGATAAAAAGCGCTATCAGATGTGTTCGTATTGATTTGGATTCCAACCTTTGAGCCAAAAGTTGTCGATCTAAATGTGAACGCGTATTTGTTGTTAGCTATTACATTAATTTTGAGCATTAATTCAACAGTATGATTAGATGAAGATAAAGTAAACGGGTTACCCAAATCGACGTATTGATTTGTACCGTTGAATGTGAACACATTGTTTGAAAAATTTGGGGAATTGATCAGTGTGCCGTTAAAATTATTTCCAGATAAATCATACCAGATGTTTCCTGAACCAGGATAAGAACCAGATTCGTATGAATTCAAATAAATTGACAATCCATTGTCTACTAATCTATTATATCTATACGGATTGACTATCATATTTTTCAAATACGGTTAGAATTGGATTAATTGTTTTCTTGATCGGCACAAGTCTATTCGTTTGTCCAGCCAGAATCAATATCAATCTCTTTCCCAGCCAACAGCGCGGTTTTTTTATCAGAAAACATCGAATCGTTTTGCCAAATTTTTACCGCAAGGTCCATCAGCTTATTTTTTATGGCCGTCTCTTTTGCATTAAGTGAAATTCCTTGCACTGATCTGAAAAGAACAGCGACACTTAATGTTAATAGTTTCAGTTGTTTGTCGATAGGAAAAACATTCTGATTTGCGACCTGCTCGGCGTTCACTAACGATGCTTCGATTTCGGTATTTGTTTTTTTCACTACCGAGTATGTTATCTTATACTGCATCAGATTGCTGTACACCGGATGTGGTGTAGTTGGTAATATTTCTTTCGTCTCATTCAGAATATATACTCGAGGGTCATAATCTGGCTCAACAAACGGCTTATACACTGCCAGCCATTGCAAATCTGGATCCAGACCTACAATATCAGGCAATGAACCATCAGGATTAGGAACAGCCGGGTAAGTTCCTATTTTAATAATCTCCCCGGTCGATTTTTGAACTAAAACGGCAGGTATCATTATATTTTAATTTTTGTTTATTAACGAAATAGAATCGATATGTATACCGTAGGTTCCGATTACCTCCCCGAAGCTGAACGCACTAGTGAAGCGATTCAGATAATGCGAGAAACTTTGGCTTGGGCAGTAGAAACTCCATATGCGGAAGGTATCAACTTTACTGGCGAAGTCTATCGAGATACTGACGACCCAAATCAATTTGAAGTATTGAGCTATACCGGCTTAGTTACGAGTA
>CAZZNZ010000193.1:0-1682 GCA_964655875.1 uncultured Gammaproteobacteria bacterium
CATTGTATAAGGTTAGTGTGAATGATCTGAGCACTTGATGCCCAAGAATATTGTTGAGGAATCCGTTGCATTGCCAGCTCTGCGTAGGTTTGTAATGTTGCGGGCTGATCTAATAATTGATCAATCGTGTTATACAACATTGGTGCTGTACAATCAATTAAGCGGCCAGTGGATTGATCTTGCACAATTTCCTTTGGCCCACCAGAATTGTCAGCAATCACTGGTACACCATGTGCCAGGGCTTCGATTAACGTCATACCAAATGGCTCATTTTGAGCACAACTTATTAATAATCGAGCTTGCAAGTAATGATTTGCCAAATCTTGTTGTGAAACACTACGATAAATATGCACACGCTGCGTAAGTTGATGCTGTGAAATTATTTTTTGTAAGTGCGAATACTCCTCACCATCACCTATAATATTTAATTGATACTCGGTATGTACTAACTTGGCAAAAGCACATATTAACACATCAAACCGCTTAAAAGTAGTTAGTCTGCCTACAGCTAAAATGCTGAATGATCGCTTTGTAACCGGTAATACCGATTCTGCTGGTTGAACTCCCGGATACACAATATAACTAGAACGATGATATATTTTTTGAACGCCTTGCTGTGTATATCGAGAGTTTGTAAAAATCACATCTGCCTTAGCAACCAAAAACCAGTCAATAACAGCAAGTACTGGTTGGAATATTATAGCTAGAAATCTTTTAAAATAACTTGGGATAGCTTTTCGCCAGGCTGCAACATAAATAAACGCGCTCGGTTCGTGACAATACCACACACACTGTACCCGTGGATGCAACCATTTATACATTAACCCTAACCAATGCGCCGGAAACACATTACAAAATATGGTTACTTTTCCTAAACGCCGATAGCGATTAATCAACCGAGCGGTTCGCCAATACCAATATGGTAAAGCCACCCAAAATAGTAGGCTACTTGTAACCGGACCATGGATATTGTGAAAAGTAATGTTGGGATAAGCCTCTTTCCAATTGCTATTTACCTGTTGGGCGATGGTAACTACTTGCCACTGCGAAGCTAAGCGTGTGCCCAATTCTAACGCCACCTTACCAGCTCCACCGGGTAGTGTAAAATGTGGATGTAGAATAATAAGATAACGCGCCATTAACTCATTAATTTATAGCAGAGGATAACACCCCAGCCATGAAGTTTATGCAGACCACGCAATACTATACTTGATGTATAGCGTTTGGCCACTTGATATTCACTTTGAAACTGCTCTACAAAACGTAAACTACTTTTATTGGTTTGATACGATCGAAACCCCGCTAGATACTGAGATAGAATCATTGGAGCAGAACCTTGGCCTAAACGTAGCCAATAATCATAATCCATTACCATATGCTCTTGCTCATTAAATAGTGGATTGGTTAGCACAGCTGCTCGACGCCAAAACGTGGCTGGTTGAGAAATATAATTTAATACCAATAAACTAGAGTAACGATAGCGTTTGAGCCAAAAATTTTTGTAGCGGGTAATACCAGATTTAATTACCTGATCATGCTCATTAATAATTTGGCAACATCCAGTAACCCATTGGGTAGTTGGCTGCTCAATGGTCTGGGCCACCGCTTGTAACGCACCCGTATAATAGATGTCATCTGAATTTAGATAGCCGATAATATCTCCGGAAGATCTTTGTATCCCT
>CAZZNZ010000194.1:0-1666 GCA_964655875.1 uncultured Gammaproteobacteria bacterium
ATGATGATTTAGCTAATATTTTAACGCAAACAAGTGTTCACAATGTGGATTATCGTTTAAAGAAAATTCACCAGTACCACTACTTAGTTGATTATCGTGGTCGCGCCTATAAAGACCAAGTGAATAAGGTGGTAAATGCGGTTATTAAATTGGTAAAGAAATTTATATGATGAGACTACAAATATACCGACCTTTAATTAGTAAAAAAATATCGCAAAATTTTGGTGAAAATAAAGCTTGTGTCTACCCTAACGGACGTATTGTTGGAAAACAAAACAATATTTGTCCTAGTGGAAGTGTAAATTTTTACAAGTCTATTGGAATGAATGGACACAATGGGATTGATATTTCATCGTGGCATGGAGAGCCAGTTTATCATGGAGCTACTTTTGATGGTTGGATGAAAGTAGAAAAGGATGCTTCTGGTGGTATTGGTGTTGATATTATATCAAATAATGCTATTTCCATAGATGGATATACAGGTTATATCAAATGCCGTTACTGGCACCTAAAAGCCCCAGTGGGTTACGATGGGAAACAAATAAAATTAGGAGAACAAATTGGATTAGCTGATAATACAGGGTCCAGTTCTGGTGATCATCTGCATTTCGGAGTAAAAAAATGTGATAAAGACGGAAATACACTTGAACCAGAAAATGGTTGGGCTGGATGTTTTGATCCTACTCCTTATCTAAATTTTGATACTGACGCAAAATCAGCTTCTGAATATTTATTTAATTCTGCCCCTCCACTTTCACCGCAAGAACAAAAAGAAATCAATAGTCAATTAACTATTCTACGCAGAATTTTACTTGCTCTTTTAGAACTCAAACGTAAATCGTAACGATTACACGTGCTTGGATTTCTTACATGTTGAGTTTAGTATACCTTTATTCCAGCCACGCCCTAGGGCTAAACCAGACATATTCTTTGGCTGTTTACCTACTAAAGATTTAATAAAACAATCTTTTGAACAAAATTTTTTACCACTAACGCCAAGTGTAGTTTCATATTCACCATTACATTGAGGGCATCTTTTAAGTCCTCGATTGTAATTCTTGGGACGGTGCCCTATACATGCTAAAGACATACGCTTTAATATATCAGGATGATGCAACGCAGAGTGTTTACCTGCACTCTCACATAGAATTAAATTTTCTATGCGATTATCAGTCTTAATTTCGTTTATGTGGTGTACTACTTCTTGTCGGGTAAGGTATCGTCCGATATGTTTCTCCATTACTAAACGATGTTCTGCTACGTATTCTTGCTTTCCTCGGTTAGGGTGATCGTATGATTTGATATACCAATAGCCACTTCTTTTTATTCTTCCTCTTACTTTCAATTGATTCATGAAAAAATCATTAACCCAGAGAGATACAACCACAGGACAGCGGTTGCATCTCTCTAGTGTCCTGTTAATGCTATAATTATAGCATTAGAATTAATAATTAACACATTTAATATGTCAAAAACAATCGCAGGACTTGTGACAATCTTATTGTCGCAGTTTGTACCAGCCGAAGAAATAGAAACAGTAATGTTGGCAGTCGGTATCATCTTGTCTTGGTACGCCCGATTCTCACGTGGGGATATTAGTATCTTTGGAAAAAGAAAAGATGTATAATAATATCGGTGGGAGGTAGACGACCCATGTTTTTAGAAA
>CAZZNZ010000195.1:0-1639 GCA_964655875.1 uncultured Gammaproteobacteria bacterium
CGCGGTGCCTATAGCGTACTAGGGATGATGTTAATTGGCTTTGGTTTAGCAGCCGTCCAAAAAGTAAAGATTGATTGGCGCTATGTATTCAGTACGCTCAGCTTGAAATTTTTGATCAAGCCCACAATCTTTTTCACCATCCTAATGTTAGATGCTTTCACACTCAAACTATTCAGCAGTGAAATTAGAAACATCCTACTGTTAATGTCTGTTGTACCCATTGCCGCCAACACCATCACATATGCGGCCTTACTAAAAACCCATCCCGAACAAGCCGCTGTAGCAGTTGGTTTAAGTACCCTACTAGCTTTAGTCACCATTCCGTTATCGCTGCTGCTATTTGGTATTGTGTAAATTGGCAGTACGATTAGCTAGTTGCTTTACAGAGTAAACCATCTGAACCTGTTGCAGAAAAGCGTAGGCAATCGCCAAGTAACTAGCAACCCATAAGGTATCTAATAAAGCCTTATAAATGAACTGACCAGCCTCGTACTGCTCTGTGTACATGGCAAATAGTACATCGGCAATAAAGACGCAGCACATCCCTACCAAAAACCACCACCACGGTTTGGCTAACTTACCACCTCGCATCTCCCAAGTCACCAAACCAATCATTAAACCAAATACTACAATTGCCACGTCAGCTAACCCATAAGCCATGGCCACACTATTTTCAATCCAGGTATATTCTGGCTTGATAGCTAGGTAAACTCCAAAGTAAAGAGCAATTCCCGTCAGTAATAAAGCTATAATTGCCAATAATACTAGTTGTTGTTCTGGAAAACGCTGCCTTCCAGTGCTACGCAAGAACTGAATCTCTAAAAAAATACCAATTCCGAATGACACATAGCCAAGTAAATAAAAGAAATCAGCTAGAGAGGGGTAAGGATCAATCTGGGCGACCTGTTCGTAATATGTCCATAGTATTTCGCCAATACACCAACCTATTACACCTAATGTGATAGCAGCTAGGGCCTGTCCTTGCTTCGAACTTAAACGATACTGCCGCGTTGCCCATACCCCAGTTAAAGCTGCCGTCGTCGGAGCAGCTACATAGATAAGCGCTTGCCACCCACTGGTACTAGGTTGCTCCGGCAACAGCCAATACACTACTCCTGCACTTACTGCTAGCCCTACCAACCACGCCACAGACAAAGTATAGCGTATCATATTGAATGTTCTTTAAGTTCATTAATCACTGCGCGAGCCCGTTCATTGCCTAAGTAATCTGTAAGCAGCTTTTCCGCAGTTTTTTCAACAAACTCAAGTGGCAGTGTCTCAAAGGTTGCTTTATATAAGACAGCCGCATCTTCACCAAAATACATACCAATCAAAGCAACGGCTTTGGCCTTGAATAAACGCTCTGCTTCCATGCTTTGTACCATATAATTAAGATACCATAAGTGCCAATTTCACCACAATCGCTGGGTAATTTTTTCCTGCAGCCGACCATTCGTTGCTATCAAATCACAGGCTTGTGGCTTCCAAGCCTCACCAGAAAACGTTGTAACTTTACCGCCAGCCTCTTGAATCAATAACACTCCCGCTGCCACATCCCAGGGATCAATAGCCATGGTAATGTAGGCATCGGCTCGCCCACTTGCTACCCAGGCACACTCCAAGGCAGCTGAACCTAACT
>CAZZNZ010000196.1:0-1622 GCA_964655875.1 uncultured Gammaproteobacteria bacterium
ATCCGGAAAAAAATAGCTTAACGACATTAACCACTCCCCCCACATGATATTAGCCTAACTACTAAAGAAACAGCTATTTTAGAATATCTATTGCGCCATCCTGATCGCATTATTTCGACTGAAGAATTACTAGAGCACATTTGGGATCAAGAAGTAAATTTGTTTACCGCTACCGTAAAAACTCACGTTAAAACGTTACGCAAAAAAATTGACCCACACAAGCGTTATCTCATTACCATTCGTGGTAAAGGCTATAAAATTATTACTCTATGAAATTATCGATTCGTTTCACTTTAACTCTCTGGTATTCACTCATTTTTGTGGGCACAGCTCTACTCTATAGTGTATTAACCAATGTAATTGTTAGTCACCAACTACATAAAGATCCACACAGTATGTCGTTAGACGTAGAACAGGCCAAAACTGAATTACTACAACGACAATTGCACGATGGCTCAGCTGAGGATTTGATTTCATTACAAGATGTGTTAAATCAAGTGCGACAACATGACTTAGAAACCATTCAATTTAATTCGATCTTGTTATTTTTTGTCTTACTGGCTTTATCCGGTATTGGTGGTTATCTGATGGCTGGTAAAGTATTACAACCATTGTATTATAGCTTTAATTTACAAAAAGAATTTATTGCTAATGCCTCCCATGAATTAAAAACACCCCTGACTATTTCACAACTTAATCTAGAAGCTATTCTACATGATCAGACGCTTAGTCGCACTGAATTAGAAAACTATCTGCGCCAAGCCATTTCTTCAACCACCTTTATGAACCAATTGATTGAAGATCTATTATTACTGGCTTCGGCCGAACAAGAGCTCACTTTTACCCCAGTTGATTTGCGTAACTTAGTAATCAACGCTACCAACCAATTACAACCCTTGGCCAAACAAGCCCATAAAACCCTGACACTTGAGCATAACCCGACTGACAGATTTACTAGAGCCGGAAATGTTACTTTATTACAACGCGCTATCATGAATTGTATTGAAAATGCTATTAAATACGCTAAATCAAACATACTAGTGACGCTACATAAAACTCATTATCATGACATCATTACCATTAGTGATGATGGTAACGGCATTCCCGCAGCTGATCTACCTAAAGTCACTAGACGATTTTATCGAGTAGATGTCTCACGTTCAAAAATATCGGGTGGTACTGGATTAGGTTTAGCTATTACCAAAACTATTATTGAACGTCATGGCGGCACAATTAAAATTAGTTCTCAGACCGGACAGGGTACAACTATCACGCTTACTTTGGCTTCATTCGCAACCAGATCAATTGTGTGAGGTTTTGATTATGTGTTTTTTGGGCGATGGCGATACAAATGCTTACAACGTTTGACTCATTGTTCTTTTTTCCTGATATGACTTAATAATCTTTTGCTGTACCAACTTTGGAAGGCAGATTTGAAGTGATTTTAAAAAAATTAGTGATTTCTTATTTTAAGAACTAGACAAAGCGCTATTTCAACATAGAGTAAATCAATTATCTTGCCATTCCACGTAGCGTAAAATTGCATGCCAGATGATAGTGAACATTACACGACTAGTATCATCAAGTGTTGGATCAAATAACTCTCTTGCTTCCGTATCACC
>CAZZNZ010000197.1:0-1619 GCA_964655875.1 uncultured Gammaproteobacteria bacterium
TTTGGTAATTCTACAAAACCGATTTCAGTCATGGAAAACACTAGTACATCGTTAGCAAATTTTGCCATAGTATTCATTAATTGTGTAAGAGCAAATAAAATATCAGCCTCGATTTTACCCCGGGTATATGATACATACATACAATTGTTTTGTACTTTGCTAAAACCCAATAATTTAGTAGTGTACGCTCGATCAAGTGGCATATTTACGCCAAAACCGGCGGCGCTACCAAGCGGGTTCATGTCGTTAATGGTGTAGACCGTTTTGAGCAATTTTAAATCGTCTAACAAACTCTCAGCATATTGCCCTAACCACATTCCGCCCGAAGCCGGCATAGCACGTTGCATATGCGTATAACCAGGAAACGGTACCCATTCGTATTTTTTGGCCAACTGCAAAAAATGCTCAGCCAAGCTTAATGAATAACCGTATAGACCTAATAGTTTTTCTTTAGTGTAGAGCCGTGTCATGGTAACTACTTGGTCGTTTCGACTCCGAGCAGTGTGAATTTTTTTACCAAGATTGCCTAGTTTTTGTACTAAGTGATTTTCAATAGCGGTGTGACCATCTTCATCTTCTAATTTTACAACAAATTTACCAACAGACCATAATTTAATAATATTACACAATTCTTTCTGTACGGTGTTTAATTCTGTTTTGGATAACACACCAATTTTATGTATCATCATGGCATGAGCAATGCTACCCAACACATCGTAACGAATCATTAACTGATCTAATTCATGATCGTTACCCACAGTAAATTCAATAATTTCTTTATTGACGTTATAGCTTTTTTGCCAGAGTTTTGCCATATAATGTTTAATTTACGAATTAGAAATTTGATCGACTAATTTTAATCCATTAGTGGAGCAAATTTTTACCACATCATTAATATTATAATATCGACAAGCCTCCATCAGCATCCGAGCTTCGGTGTACATATCACCATCAATAAACGGCTGATAAAAATCATATACATTATCTACACCAAGTGCCACATTTACACCGGCAGCTAAAGCTTCGGGAACATTGGCAATAGAATTATGGACAGGAGCTGTTTTATCATCTAACTGTCGCATGGCTAACGCAGCCGAAGGACAAACGACTAAGCCTACGCCTAGTTTAGCCATGCGCGTATAGATTTGTGCTCGATATGATTTAGTTTGGGCTGATACAGAAATACCATGCACCAGGGTAGTTTTATTTTGATATTGATATTGTTCTACTTTATTTAAAAACACCTCACTGTCTTGTTCATCAGGATTATTTTCTTGATCAATATGGGCATGGATGGGCTTTTTCAGAGCGGTAGCAATTTTAAATAACCAGTCCATATTTTCAATATCATTAGGCCTATCCTTCGATGGTAAACCACCGGCAATATCCGCTTTAGCAGTAATTTCGATATATAATTTACGAGCAGATTCGTTTACTAACCCCGCTAGAGGCTGCGTAATGGTAATTAAACGAATTTTATTTCGATATTCTTGCTTCACTTGATTAGCGGCATCAATCGCTTTGTGTCCAACGGCTTCATAGGCATCTACAAAACTAAAACACACTTTGCTGCCCTGAGCTACCATCATATCTAAACCCGTTCTAATGCGTTGAGCAAT
>CAZZNZ010000198.1:0-1601 GCA_964655875.1 uncultured Gammaproteobacteria bacterium
GAATTGGTTAAATACAGGCATTTTATTCAATCCGAAAAGAATGAGAATGAACTATTTCCATTTGATTTTAGATATGAAGAAAAAAAACACACGTAATAGCGCGTGATGCGGGGTATTTTTACCTTAGATTAAATTATACATTGTGCAAAAATAAAACGGGTAATGCGTTTATGGTGGTTGGTTGAGTTGCGCTATATCGAATCATCGATCCATCACTATGTTTTACTTGGACACCTAAGCACATAGCTAAAGCATGCCAAGCAGCGATATCCCAGGCTCCACCAGACCAAATGTAAAGATGTCCTTTAGTTTCGCTCCTCAAAACACGTTCTACTAATCGACAATTATTATATTGGTTCGTAAAATTCAACAGTGCTTCAGGAACAATCATAGTAGCTGGCATGAATTCACGTCGTTTGGCTAATACTGAAATATATTGGTTAGTAACTGCTACGGCTTGAATTGGCGATAACACTTGTTGTATGCCTGTAACATAGTTTTTTATGACCGCCTCATGAGTTGTAGTAGTATAGAATAACTCATTACGAGCAGGATAAAACACCGCCCCATTTACGGGTAGATTATTTTCAACTATCCCAATCAATACCGCATAATCTACACCACCTTTACAAAAGGTGCTGGTTTCATCTATGGGATCAATAAAAATGATATTATCACTAGCAGTGGTAGGCGCTGCAGTTTCTTCAGATACAATGGTATAGTTTGGAAATTTTTTTTTAAATTCGGTTGTCAGCCAAGTACTTAATTGCAAATCCGCTGATGTTACTAACGATTGATCTACCTTAGTGTGTACCACTACTTTATTTTGGAATACAAGTTCGTTAATAATAGTTTTCGTTTTTGGTAAATACT
Source organism: uncultured Gammaproteobacteria bacterium (assembly GCA_964655875.1). GTDB lineage: Bacteria > Patescibacteriota > Patescibacteriia > UBA9570 > UBA9570 > JBAZWO01. Next base: position 874 of record CAZZNZ010000198.1, read on the forward strand.
CTACAAACCATTGTTCAAATGTCATTATGTTAATTTTTTACGCAATAAATCTGTAACCATTTGCGGATTAGCTTTGCCTTTCATCGCTTGCATTACTTTCCCCACTAACCACATGAGTGATTTATCTTTACCTGCTTGATAATCACGGACTGCGATCACATTGGCAGCGATCACTTCATCACATATTTTAGCTAGGGTATTTTCATCATGCACCTGTTCTAAATCTTGCTCTTGCATAATTTGAGAAGGATCTGAACCATGATCAAACATGTTTCGCAAAATAACTTGGGCCGCGGAAGAGTTCACACGATGTTCATACACTAAACTTATGAACTCCGCTAAGTTTTCCGGGGTAATTTTTAAACTATTAAATGATTGCTTGGTTTTCGATAATAATCCAAAGATCTCTGTGGTAATCCAGTTGCATGTAGAACGACATAATTTTCGTCCAGATTGAGACCAAACTTCTTCATCACTTCCTTCAGTGCTATCAAGTGAATTCAACCAACCTTGCAATTCACTGATAGTATGCTCAAAAAATTCAGCTACCACTGGATCGGTTGTTAATACTTTAGCGTCATAGTATGATAAAAAATATTCATTTACAAAGCGCTGACGACGTGCTTGAGGTAACTCTGGTAAAGTACTTTCGATGCTCTGAATATCTGCTTCGGTTAATGTAATGGGAGGCAAATCCGGTTCTGGAAAATAGCGATAATCCGAGGCTT
>CAZZNZ010000199.1:0-1596 GCA_964655875.1 uncultured Gammaproteobacteria bacterium
AATAATTATCAATAATATCTATTATCTTATTTGTACTTCCAACTACGGAAACAAAAGACTATGTACGTTTGCTTGTGCCGTGCCGTAACTGATCGCCAAATCCGGGAAAGTGTTGAAAATGGGGCTTCCAGCTTCCGTGAAGTGCGTGAAGAACTGGACGTTGGTACTTGTTGTGGTCGTTGTGTACCAGAAACCCGTGAATTAATCGACCAGACTCTCTCAGAAATTGCTGGCCGTATATCCGTTGCTGCTTAAGCGCTACCTATCATCGTTTCATTTTCTCCTCTCCCGTTTTCAACATAACACTATAAAGCTGAAGCGGGCTTTTTCCTTTACTGTATTCCAAGGCTTGTCACTTCTGTAAACTATGGCCTTAATGTGATTGTCATTTTCATTTGCGGTTCCATAAACTGCTCGAAAAGCCGAGCTATTTTTTATAATCTATAAGCAAGTTAAATACCCAAGCTAAAAGTAGTACCTCAGTTAACCCACTATACATCGAGCGTAGCTCTTGTCTTTTTACGAAGCATGCTCGTCAAGGCAATGCTTTGCTTATTATATTATCCTCAATCAGGAGAATTACCATGAAAGGTGATCGTCAAGTTATTGTTCACTTAAATAACGTACTGTATAACCAACTAACGGCGATTAACCAGTACTTTCTTCATGCCCGTATGCTAAAGGACTGGGGCATTGAAAAATTAGGCCAGCATATCTATAAAGAATCCATTCATCAAATGAAGCATGCTGATAAAGTAATTGAACGAATCTTGTTTTTAGAAGGTCTCCCCAATTTACAGCAGTTAGGCAAACTACATATTGGTGAAAATACCCGGGAAATTTTAGCCTGCGATCTACGCATGGCCAATGATTCCCATATCACCTTAAAAGCAGCCATTGCCTATGCCGAGCAATCCGCAGACTTTGTTACCCGTGACATGCTCCGTGCGATTATGGCAGAAGAAGAAGAATATATTGACTGGACTGGAACTCAGCTTGCTTTAATTGAGAGCGTAACGCTGGAAAACTTTATTCAATCTCAGCTTTAATTTTTGGCTAAAGATACGACAAAAAAGGTAAAAAAAAGCCCGCGGGGGCGGGCTGAAGGGGGTCTTACTGTCTTGGGGACAGTAATAATATTAGTGAAAAACTATGTTTTTGTCTGTTAGGTGAATGTAGAAGGGGTGTAACAATGTATCAACTATATTCTTTTACAACCAAGGCCGTAAATTTACTATTTTAATCACCTGACTGTTTTTCTCATCTATTAAGACTACCATATCTTCTTTAGTACCCTTGAGTGGAACCCAATATTTAGCCTTGGGATACTTAGCTAAAAACTTTCTTACCTTATCTTTATCATTATATCTTTCAAGTAATTCAACAGATTGCATACGCTTTTGTATTTGTATTTTAACATCATTCAATGGAATATAATGATTCGGCCTTTGTGCTAATGAAATACCTTCAAATATTTCTACAATTATATCGCTTTGGTAGCTTTTTGCATTTTTCGCAATGTTAACAGCGGCATACTGAGGTCTGAGCCATGAAGGATGCAAATAAGCTTCCAGTATTTTATGTTCATTTGCATAA
>CAZZNZ010000200.1:0-1568 GCA_964655875.1 uncultured Gammaproteobacteria bacterium
GCAATATTTGTTGATACAATTACACGTCGCCGCATCCCGATTGATTTTTCACCACCCAAAGCTTTATCACGATCACTAGTTTTTAAATCGCCGTGCAATGGCAATACTTCTACGCCAGATATAGCACCAATCTGTTTAATTGTGCTCTGAATTTCGTAAGCACCGGGCATAAACACTAAGATATCACCCTCATGATGATCTTGTGTACAAATTTCTTGAACAATTTTAGCGGCAACTTGAATATAGTGATGATCATCTACCGCCAAATCCTTTATTCTATCATCATAAAGTACCTCAACATTATATTGCCGACCCTCGACTCGGTAAAAATTATCATGATCAATTTTAAAATAATCTTGGAGACGTTGTTTATCTATAGTAGCACTGGTTAATAAAGTTAATGGCAATTCACCATTAGTAGACATTTCTTTGAGTAATCCCAAAATCAAATGATAATCTACTGATTCTTCGTGCGCTTCATCAAGAATCAGGGCACCAATTTTTTCTTTAGTGATCTTGCCTTGCATTAAATAACGCAAAAATATACCAGATGTAACTACATTTAAACTAGCGTTAGAATTCACCATGCTGGCTTCGGATGTAGCATACCCTACTTGGCTACGCAAAGCTCGATAAGTCACCGCGGCATTACCACGAGCCACTCCACGAGCGGCATCTTTACGGGGTTCAATCATGATTACTTTTGGTGGCAAGTTTAATCTCTTTAAAACTTGTTCAACGGCAATTGGGCTTAATAATGATTTTCCAGAACCCGGTTCACCTTGCAATAAAAAAATACCTTTGTGGAAGGACATACATTTTTCTAATTGAGTAGCTAAAAATTCTAGCTCACTGTAAACTGGTAATTGTTCAGGATGAATTTTATCACGCAATTTTTGTAGCGCTTCTCTATTACCATACAGTTCTTCATCAGACATTTCTGAAGATGGAAAATTTTTCTCAAATGGCATGAATAATGTCCATTAATATTAAATCATTTCAAATCATTATAGACTAATTTTAGATAAAAATCAAGAGGGAGGGAGGTATTTTTAAGAAACAATCTATGTTAGAGCTGAATAGATGATTTTTTAGGTAAATCGTGAAACGAAAGTTATTAACTCATTTTGCGTTGTTGTTGTCGCCATTGCTCAATTTTAGTATGGTTGCCAGATAACAGGATTGGCGGCACGCTCCATGTTTTTCCATCTGGTGTAATAAATTTTTCTGGGCGAGTGTATTGTGGATATTCCACATAATCTAAATCCCCAGAAAAAGTTTCTTGTACGCTCGATTGATCATCGCCCAGCACACCAGGCAATAGGCGACTGACCGTTTCAACTACTACCATGGCCGCCAGCTCACCACCACTTAGTACATAGGTACCAATTGAAATGCGTTCATCAACTAAATTATAGACTCGCTCATCAAAGCCTTCATAACGACCACATAACATAATAATTTGTTCATATTGTTCTCCATAGTGTTTTGCTGTAATTTGGGTGTATTTTGTTCCACCGGGATCGAACATAATAATGCGTGATTTTGCTAAGCGCGGAATGGATTTT
>CAZZNZ010000201.1:0-1543 GCA_964655875.1 uncultured Gammaproteobacteria bacterium
AATATTCACAGATCCTTTAATAATTTTCACAGTATATTTACTGGGGGTAGGCATTGTAGTCATAAGCTGGGTGTGGATAGCGCGTGTCTTAATTCAGAAATGGGTGAGAGACCAAGAAAATTTTCGAAAAGTAATTCTGTTAATTCGTGTTACTAAAGAAGATTTAAAAGAAACACAAAGTCAGAACGATTCGTATCGTAAACAAACCGAAGAGGCTCGAATTGGCGTGATTGAAGCTTTTTATGCGGCGATTGCTTCAATTCATTCTTATAAACGGTGGGAGGAGTTCTGGTTAGGCAGGAATGATCATATCAGTTTAGAAATTGTTGCTGATAAAGATCAGTTAATTTCGTTTTATGCGTCGGTACCATATTACTTACATCGTTATTTTGAACAGCAGTTTCATGCCCAATATAACAGTGCTGTTATTGAGCAAGTTGATGACTATAATATTTTTGAGCCAAATGGAGTAGTGTTAACTTCTCGGATTAAATTAAAAAAACCACAAGAGCATCCTATTTTAATGTACAATAAATTAGAGGTAGATCCGCTTAATGCTTTAACCAATGTACTATCTAAATTTGAAAAACATGAAGGCGCAGCAGTACAGTTTGTGATTCGTCCGGCTCATACCAAATGGGCACGATTACCAGCTAAAATTGCTCAAGTAATGCATCAGGGTAAAAAATATGAACAAGCCAAAACAGAGGTAACTGGTAATATCGTGTATCAATTTTGGGTGTCTTTTAAATATTTATTTTTAAAAGATCGTACTAAACGTGAGCAAGGAATTGATTTACGCACTGAACGAGAATACAAATTATCACCTATGGAAGAAGAGATGGTAAAGGGGTTTGAAGAGAAAGCGGCTAGTCATGGATTTGAAACAAATATTCGTGTCATTGTATCGGCGGCTAATAAACCGATTGCAGAAAATAAATTACATTCTATTTTAGGATCATTTGCTCAATATTCAGGTACACTGTATGCCAATGAATTTATTGCTACTAAGCCATCGGTTAATAAAAAAGAGATTGAACATTTTATTTATCGTACGTTTGATACTAAATCGAGCTTTGTGTTGAACAGCAAGGAAATGACCACATTATTTCATATGCCATTACCTACTACAGAGACGCCTAATATTCGGTGGTTGTTGTCTAAAAAAGCACCACCGCCTTTTAATATTCCTAAAGAAGGCGTAGTACTAGGCGAAGTAGATTATCGTGGGGTAGTTACCTCAGTGCGAATTAAACGGGCCGATCGACAGCGCCATATGTATGTTATTGGTCAAACGGGTTCTGGTAAATCAGTGATGTTATCAAATTTAGCAATTCAAGATATTCGCAACGGTGAGGGTGTTTGCGTAATCGATCCACATGGGGATTTAGTGCAAGATGTGTTGGCCGGGATTCCAAAAGAACGGGCAGATGATGTGGTGATTTTTTCGCCAGGGGATACAGATCGTCCAGTAGGGTTAAATATGCTGGAATATGATACTGATGAGCAAAAAGATTTTGCTGTGCAAGAGATGGTGGCCATT
>CAZZNZ010000202.1:0-1508 GCA_964655875.1 uncultured Gammaproteobacteria bacterium
AAATAGTGCGTTATAATTTTTATATAATGCAGTTGCTTTAATGGCCAAAGGACTATCAATAAAAATAGGCACTGCTGGAATTTCTTTATGTTCTACTAATGCGTTGAGTTCATATAAAATCTCCTGAGTACGCTCTAATGCAAATGCCGGAATTAACAACACGCCGTTCATGGTAATAGTTTCATAAATTGCTGAAGACAGTAATAATTTACGTTCATAGGCTGGTTCGTGCACTTTGGATCCATAGGTCGATTCTAGCACTAGATGATCTGTGGGTACTAAGGCCGCAGTTGCTTTTAATAATGGTACCGGTGGATTACCCAGATCACCAGAAAATACTACGGATTTTCCACCCGCTGTAATTTGAATAAAAGATGATCCTAAAATATGCCCCGCATCATAAAACGTTACACTAATATTATTGGCTAATGTTAAAGGACGCTCGTATTGCACACCATGAAATAATTTAGCCATCGCCGTTACATCGCCCTCACTATACAACGGCTCGCGATTTAAAGCTAAAGCATCTCCATGAATCACATGGGCACTGTCTAGCAACATTAGCTGTACAAAATCTAAGGTGGCGTAGGTAGAAATTACTTCTCCTAGAAATCCCTGGCGCACTAGCCGAGGCAAGCGACCACAATGATCAATATGGGCATGGGTAATGAGTACGTAGTCAATTTCTACTGGGTTAAAAGCAAACGGTTCGTAATTAACAGACTCAGCAAAATGTCCCCCTTGCTGCATACCACAATCCACTAAAATTTTTACTCCATCGTGCTCTATTAAATAAGAGGATCCTGTTACCATTTCACAGGCGCCAAGAAATGTTAGTTTCATATCCTTATTCTAACCATAGTGTTCGATATAATATTTCGCAAATTTTTTCACTGCTTTGGAACGATGATCGTATTTCTGTTTATCAGCTATGCTCATTTCAGCAAATGTTCGAGTATCACCTTTTGGCATAAACAAATTATCATATGGCATTTTAGATTTTATGGGACCACGATTTGTTGTGGTTAGTGTACCAAGACATTTACCATTAAACAACACGGCTGGTTGCTTAGCTAAAGCTTTAAATGCTAAAAAGCTAGAAAAATGAGCTGTCTGACCTTCGGTAATTAAACGCAATAACCCTGGAAATCCCAAATGCATAGCCACAAATTTACAATACACACCAGGAAAATGATGGTAGCCATGAAAAAAAATTCCGGTATCATCTACCAATACTGGTTTTTTAATGAATGCAAATGCTCGCTCTACTTTATCTAAAATTACTTCTTCTAGGGTACTGGCTTGGATTTCAGGCATTTCAACATTTTGGTGCCGCAAAACAATGCCGTAATTAGCAACTGCTCGCTGAATTTCTAAAGCTTTTTGTGGATTACCTGTAAGAAGTGTGACTACCCCTCGGTTTGTCATGCGCATCGTTAATCTGTAATTGCACGAGAGCAACTTTGACAATATCCTAATGGTAGTCGCTCTTTGTTTAAACCAACATT